>NZ_LWBL02000040.1 GCF_001644195.2 Bacillus marinisedimentorum
GTGATTAAATAAAGAGTCTTTGTACGTGATTGATTGCCTGCAGTTTAAAATTATCCTTTATTTGACAACCTCTTATAATTGTGCGACTTTATAATTAGACAGGGGACTTTCTATTCGACCTTATATTAATAAGGTAAGCTAATTTCTTAAGCGCAAGGATTCTCTAAGAGAATATAAACTATTCAACTTTTTGGAGTCCCTTGTCACAATAATTAGGAGATTTAATAATGAATAATAATCTGAAAGAAGAAATTATATCATTAATGAATGATAGGGTTTGGATAACCAAAAAAGCTCGGATGGAAGCAGAAGCACGAATGAATCGCAATCATCTGTTCACCCAGTTATTAGTCAATTATTATACGTTTGTAGTTTTGGGGTTCTCAATATGGACTCTAGTTTCAAATAACAATGCTGTATCGTTATTAACTGTGATTGCGTCAGTTGGCCTTTTTGGAGTTTCAATATTTGTAAGTGCAATAGGATATAGGGAAAAAGCACTTCAGTTTAAAGAATCCTACTTAAAATTAAACGTTCTAGAGTTTAATTTAAAAAATTTGCTTAGGAAAGATCTCGATGATAAAAATACTACTGAAGAACTTACAAAATATGAAAAAGACTACTCCGAAATACTTACTAAATCTGAAAATCATATGGATATTGATTATATTAAAGTATTAATAAAGCACAATAAAAAAATAACTAATAGTGAATCATTGAAATATTATAGTAATAAATTAATATACTATAGTTTAGTGCTTACGTTAATAGTGGCTCCAATAATTTTGTTAATATTATATTTAGGAGGTATTTAGAAAGTTGTCTGCGAGTACTGAATTCAGAAAATTCTACTCTGTTAAGCAGCTAGAGCAGGTAGTTGATCTACATATAAAATCAAATTCTGCATTAGGTATTGATAAAATGACTTATAAACATTTTATTGAAAATCAGAAAGAGGTAACTTCTTTAATAAATAAAAAGGTATTAAACGGTACATACAAGTTTACACCGTATAAGGAAAAACTGATATTGAAATCAAGGCATTCAATTCCGAGACTAATTTCAATTCCTACTTTAAGAGATAAGCTAGTTTTAAAATCATTGCATCTGGTACTAACCAATACTTTTAGTGAGATTAAACAACCTTTACCACAGCAATGTATTCAAGAATTAAAAACTAATATAAATGATTACAGTAACTTTATAAAGTTAGATATTTCAAATTTTTATGGAGCCATAAAGCATGGAATTTTATTTGAAAAATTAAAGAAGAAAATAAAAAAAGCTGAAATATTGTCATTAATAAATAGAGCAATAACTACACAAACTGTGTCTAATGGCGAGTCTTCGACAAATAAGGAAATTATAACCCAGGGAGTTCCACAAGGTTTATCTATTTCTAATATATTAGCTAATATTTATTTACACGATTTAGATTTAAAATTCAGTAATAGAAATGATTTTAAGTATATTAGATATGTTGATGACATAGTTATTTTATGTACAGATGATAATTTAGAAACAGTATATAATGAAGTGAAGTATGAACTTGAAGGGATTTATAGCCTCCCATTAAATGTTGATAAGGAGAAAAAAGGGGTAATTAATCGTGATGGATTTGACTTTTTAGGTTATGCTTTTAAAGGGTCAAGTAAAGGGGTTACTAAGTTATCTGTTAAAGAAGCAAATAAAAAACGGTTCGAAAATTCTATAGTAAAGATCTTTGCTAAATATAAACATTCAGATAATATGTCTAAGGAACAATTTATCTTCACTGTCAATAATAAAGTTACTGGCTCAATCAGTAGTAAAATTAATGGTGATGAAAATAGAGAATTTAAATACGGGTGGTTATTCTACTTTTCCCAGCTCGAAGATACTGGATTTTTATACCATTTAGATTGGTTTGTCGGGGAGTTATTGAGGAAGTTTCATCTAGGTCATATTGACGAAACAAAAATTAAAAGTTTTGTGAAAGCTTTTTATGAAATAAAGTACAATGTTAAAGAAAGTGATTACCTTCACAGGCCTGATATTCTAACTGTTGAGGAGAGAAGAGATCTTTTAAATAATACTTTTAATGTCCCTATATATCACCTTCAAACTACAAATTCAGTTGAAAAACTTTACAGGAAATTAGTGTACAAGCCTATTATAGAATACGAAAAAGATATTCATAGTATAATCTCATAAAAAAGTTGCCTTCCCTAAATGTATTGGGTTACAGGCAGCTTTTTGTGATGGACCCTATTTTCCATTATAAATTAATAATTGCAGGATCAGCGGGAATGTAAAGTGTCCTAAAAAACGTATACTAAAATGATATAATTTATAATGTTACAATCAAAATGTTGATTCGAGTAAATAAGTAACATAATAGATAGAAAATAACTGGTTACTATGCTAACAAGTGAACCAACAGGGAGGAACCAAAAAATGACCGAACAAACAACCCAGGACAAAATCAACGGCGTGCTCTGGCAAGCTGCGGACACTTTTAGAGGGAAGATTGATTCATCCACATATAAGGATTATATCTTAACGATGCTATTTATTAAATATCTAAGTGATACATATAAGGAACATTTAGAAGAATATAAAGAGCGGTATGATGGTGATGAACGCCGGATCGAGCGGGCGTTATCAAGGGAGCGCTTCATTCTAGACGAGAAATCCACTTTTGATTATCTATACAGCAAGCGCAATGACCCGGAAATCGGTGAAATCATCAACAAAGCATTGGAACGAATTGAAAATGAGAACACCGGCAAGCTTCGTGGTGTTTTCCGCAATATTGATTTCAATAATGAATCCATTCTCGGCAAGGCTAAAGAACGGAATGCTATTCTGCGTTCGTTATTAGAAGATTTTAATAAACTGTCCCTTCGTCCATCCCAAATCGGTAACGAAGACGTTGTCGGCAACGCTTACCAATATATGATCGGCCAGTTTGCTTCTGATGCTGGAAAAAAAGGTGGCGAATTCTATACGCCAAACGAAGTTTCTGAATTATTGGCCCGTCTTGTTAAGCCTCAGGAAAACGACCGGATTTATGACCCGACATGTGGATCTGGTTCTTTACTTATCAAAGTGGCCCAGCAGGTGCCAAGCCGTAAAGTCGCGATTTACGGTCAGGAACGCAATGGCGCAACCCATTCCCTGGCACTTATGAACATGTACCTGCATGGCATTGATGATGCAAAAATCGAATGGGGCGATACGCTGGCGAATCCACTTCATCTTGATGATGGCAAGCTGATGAAGTTCCAGGCAGTCGTAGCCAATCCCCCATTTTCCCTCGATAAATGGGCAATGGGCTTTGCCGGTGAAGGGACAAACGATAAAAAGTTCAAAATGGATGCAAGCCTTGATCCCCATCGCCGGTTTGAGTGGGGTGTCCCGCCGACATCAAAGGGGGATTACGCATTCGTTCAGCATATGCTTTATTCGCTTGCCGAAAACGGCCGGATGGCAACAATTCTTCCACATGGCGTATTATTTCGTGGAGCCAGCGAAGGAAAAATACGTAAGCAAATCATTGATATGAACCTACTTGATGCAGTCATTGGGTTGCCTGAAGGCTTATTTTTTGGAACTGGAATTCCGGCTGCTATTCTTGTGTTGAAAAAAGATCGGAAGAATAAAGATGTTCTCTTTATCGATGGTTCTGGAGAAGGGAACTATTTGAAAGGCAAAAACCAGAACAAATTGAGAGAGCAGGATATTGAGAAGGTTGTTGAAACGTATGAGAAACGTGAGACGGTTGATAAGTACTCCTATGTAGCGACTCTGGATGAAATTAAGGAGAATGACTATAACTTGAACATTCCTCGGTATGTGGATACATTTGAAGAGGAAGAACCGGTGGATATGGATGCGGTGAAGGAGAATATTAGGGACATTAAGAAGGAACTTGAGGAAGTGGAAGCGCAGATGGAGAAGTATTTGGAAGAGTTGGGGTTGTAGGTGATACTAGTGGAACGGCAAGACATAAATAAAAGTAATATTCCTGAGGACTGGGAAGTTAAAAAAATTGATTTGATTAGTGAAGCAGTATTTGCGGGAGGCACACCAAGTACAAGAAACAATGAGTTTTGGAATGGTGATATTCCGTGGATGAGTTCTGGAGAAATCAATAATAAAATGATTTGGGATACAGAAAAAAGAATCACTAAAAAGGGATTTGAGTCATCAAGTACTAGATGGGTAGCAGAGAATTCTGTTTTAATTGCACTTGCTGGGCAAGGAAAAACAAGAGGGACTGTCGCTCTGAATAAGATTAAGCTATGTACGAATCAGTCTTTGGCAGCGATTGTTACTGGCGCTAATCTCAACTCCATGTTCTTATTTCATAATTTAGACAGTCGGTACGATGAATTAAGAAGATTATCAACTGGTGATGGTGGAAGAGGTGGACTGAATTTACAAATAATCAAAAATATAAAAGTCAAGATTCCGCCCATAAAGGAACAACAAAAAATTGCCACCATCCTCTCCACCTGGGACAAAGCAATCGAACTAAAAGAAAAACTAATTGAGCAGAAAAAAGAGCAGAAAAAAGGGTTAATGCAGAAGTTGTTGACGGGTGAAATGAGGTTGCCCGGTTTTAAAAAAGAATGGAAAAAAGTAAAACTAAGAGATATTGTTGTGGGAAAAGGCAAATATGGTCTTAATGCTCCATCAGTTGAAAAAGATTCCACATATCCTACTTATTTAAGGATCACAGACATTAGCAATGATGGGCATTTGTCTACTGATGGTCTACAGTCAGTTAATCACCCTGATTCAAATAACTATTATTTACAAGAAAATGATATTGTTTTTGCGAGGACGGGTGCTTCTACTGGTAGATCCTATTTGTATGATAAATCAGATGGAGAGTTAGTATATGCAGGCTTTTTAATTAGGTTCAAAATTGATGACACCAAGGCGGTGCCTTCTTATATAAAATTCTGCACACAAACACAAAGTTATTATTACTGGGTAAAAGTAATGAGTATGAGAAGTGGACAACCTGGTATAAATGCAGAAGAGTATGGACAACTACCTATTCTGCTTCCATCAATTGAAGAACAGTTAAAAATTTCTAAAATCTTTAATAGTATTGATAGAGAAGTACTTTTATTGGCAAAAGAAATTAATGCATTAAAGCAACAAAAAAAAGGCCTCATGCAACAACTACTAACTGGCAAAACCCGAGTAAAGGTCTAACGCCTTTACTCTTTTCTACTTAAAAGGGAGATGGGAACATGCACGGGGGAAAAAATTACGACGAACGCTACATCAGCCAAATCCCGGCCCTCGACGTCTTACAAAAACTGGGTTATCACTACTTGTCACCAGAACAGGCCGAACAAATCCGCGGCAACACCTATAATGTTCTGCTGACAACCATCCTTGAAGACAAGCTCCGGGAACTCAATTCCTACGAATACAAAGGACAGATATACAAGTTCAGCGAAACAAACATCCAGCAGGCGATCCGCGATTTGGACGAACCACTGACGAACGGGCTTGTGAAAACAAACGAAGCCATCTACGAAACGCTCATGAAGGGGCGCACGTATACGGAGTTTTTACCGGACGGGTCGAAAAAGTCGTTCACCATCCAGTTCATCGACTGGGATAATATTGAAAACAACACCTTCCATGTTGTCGAGGAGTTTGAAGTGGAGCGGATGGACGGGCGCGGGACGGTGCGGCCGGATGTGGTGCTGTTTGTGAACGGCATTCCGTTTGTGGTGATCGAATGCAAGAAGGCTTCGATTTCGATGGAGCAGGGGATCAGCCAGATGATCCGCAATCAGGGTAAGGATTATGCACCGCATTTGTTCAAATATGTACACCTGGTCATGTCGACGAATAAAAATGAGACGAAGTATGCGACGTGCAATACGCCGAAGAAGTTCTGGTCGGTGTGGAAGGAAGAGAAAGAGGACTGGCTGCAATCGTGGCTGGACCGGTCGGTGGAAGGCCGGCTGCCGACGATGCAGGATAAGAATATCATTTCGCTGTTTCATCCGGAGCGGCTGCTGGAGCTGACGCATTACTTTACGCTGTTCGATAAAGATGTGAAAAAGGTGGCGCGCTACCAGCAGTATTTTGCCATCAAGGAAATCATTAAGACGATTGACGAAAAGGATGAGAACGGCAACCGCCAGAGCGGGGTCATCTGGCATACGCAGGGGTCGGGCAAGTCACTGACGATGGTGATGCTGGCGAAGTATATTTTATCCGAGCTGTTCGAGTCCAATCCGAAGGTGGTTGTCGTGACCGATCGGGTGGAGCTTGACAAGCAGATCCATAAGACGTTCAGCCATACGAGGCTGAAGGCGAGCCGGGCGACGTCCGGGAGCCATCTCGTCGACTTGATCAACGATAACAACGCTGATATCGTGACGTCACTCCTCCATAAGTTCGATACCGCCGCAACGAAGCAGGAGCCGGTCGAGTCGAGCGATATTTTCGTACTCGTCGATGAATCACACAGAACGCAGTACGGCGAGCTTCATATCAAGATGAAAAAGGTTTTCCCGAATGCCTGTTATCTAGGCTTCACTGGAACTCCGCTCATGAAGAAAGAAAAGAACACGATGATCAAGTTCGGTAAGCTCATCCATAAATATACGATTGCTGACGGCGTGCAGGACCGGGCGATTGTGCCGCTTTTATATGAAGGGAAGATGGTCGACCAGACGGTGAACCAGAAGGCGATCGATAACCGCCTTGATATGATCACCCGCCATCTGAATGAGAAGCAGAAAGAGGAAGTGGCGAAAAAGTGGAGCCTGTTTGAGCGGATTGCTTCATCGAACCAGCGCATCAGCATGATCGCCTTCGATATCAACGAGCATTTTCTGCACAACTATAAAACGCAGGGCAGCAATTTCAAGGCGATGCTTGCGACCAACAGCAAAATCGAGGCGATCCGCTATCTCGAGGCGTTCGAGGAACTCGGCGACCTGAATACCGCCATCGTCATCTCACCTCCCGACCAGCGCGAAGGCCATGAAGCGGTCGACGTGGAATCGAAGGACAAAGTGCAGCGGTTCTGGAAGCGGATGATGGACAGGTACCAGACGCCAGAGAAGTATGAGGATGCGATCAAGGACGAGTTCATCAACGGCGATGACATCGACTTGCTGATTGTCGTCGATAAGCTGTTGACGGGCTTTGACGCACCAAGGGCAACGGTCCTTTACATCGACAAGCCGATGAAAGAACATACTTTGCTCCAGGCGATCGCGAGGGTGAACCGCCTGTATGAAGGGAAGGATTACGGCTTCATCATCGACTACCGCGGCTTGCTGGAAAAGCTTGACCAGGCGATGAACATGTACTCCGGCGCCGGGTTGGAGAATTTTGACCCGAACGATTTAAGCGGCGCCATTTATGATGTCATCAGTGTGATCGGGTCGCTTCGGCAGCATCATTCCGAGCTGAAGCAAATGTTTGCAGGCATTAAAAATAAAAACGATGTCGAAGAATATGAAGTATTGCTTGAAGACGAAGAACTGCGCGAAGACTTTTATGATGCCTTAAGCAGCCACGGCAAAAATCTCGGCATCGCGCTTGAATCTGAGAAAATCTATAATGCGTTGCCGCCGGAAGAGCTTGAGCAGTACAAGAAAGAGTTGAAGTTTTACCAGGAGCTGCGGAAAAACGTGAAGCTCCGCTATTCGGATACGATCGATCATAAAGAGTACGAAGCGAAAATGCAGATGCTGATGGATAACTACATTTCAGCTGAACAGGTCATCCGTGTTACGAATCCGGTCGATATTTTAAATGAACAGGCGTTTGAAGATGAGCTTGAGCGGCTTGGTTCCAAACGGGCCAAAGCCGACGCGATCCGCACGCGCCTTTCGAAAAGCGTGAGTGCTAAGTGGGATGAAAATCCGGCGTATTACAAGAAGTTTTCGGAACGGATCCAGGCGGCCCTGCAGGAGTACAAGGATAAGCGGATTTCGGAAGCGGAGTACTTGAACAAGATGAAAGACATCATGCAAGATTACCGGAAAGGCGAGTCTGCCGACGACTATCCGAAGGTCATCAAGGAAAACCCGAATGCCCAGGCGTTCTATGGTGTTGCAAAAGAGATTTTAAGCGAAACGAAGGAGCAGGAGGCAAGCTACGATACGCTTGGCGAGCTGGCACTGGAAATCGATAAAGTCATCAATGAGCACCAAAAAGTCGACTGGCACAACAACATCGAAATCCATAACCGGATCGCCCAGGACCTTGACGACTTGCTGTTCAAGTTTTCCGACGACCACAACATCGAACTCGATTTCGACACGATCGACAAACTGATCGAACAAGTGAAAACCGTTGCCTTACGACGATACTAAGGGTGTGACAACATGGAAAGACACCAGATTCAATACGGAAACAAAACGATCGACTTCTCCCTGCAGCGGAAAAACGTCAAGAACGTGAACCTCAACATAAAGCCGGACATGACCGTTGAAGTGTCCGCCAGCAAAGAGGTCCCACTGAACTTTATATACGATTTTGTGAAAAGCAAAGGCTCCTGGATCATCAAACACGTGAAGAACTTCGAGGACGTCCAGTCCTACAAACAAAGTGAGCGGGAGTATGTGAGCGGCGAATCGTTCAAATACCTCGGGAAGCAATACCGGCTTCGCGTGCAGGAGACGGAGGAAGAGGAATCGGTTAAGTACTTCCGCGGTTTTATTTACCTTTATGTGAAGGATGCAGGGGATTACAGCCGGAAGGCGAAGCTGATGGAGGATTGGTACAGGGAAAAGGCCCGGAGTGCTTTTGGAAAGTCCCTGGATAAGATGCATCCGCTTGTCGAGAAATATGGGGTTGAAAAGCCTGCGATTGATATGCGCACGATGAAAGCGCGCTGGGGCTCGGCCCTGGTGGACAAGAAGACGGTGCTCTTGAATACGGATTTGATCAAGGCACCGAAGTTTTGCATTGATTATGTTGTGCTGCATGAGCTGATTCATTTTAAGTTTAATGATCATAGCGAGAGTTTTTATAAGATGCTGTATGCGCTGATGCCGGATTGGGAGAGGCGGAAGGCGATTTTGGATGAAGAGGTTGTGCGGGAGTTGTGAGGATGAAGAATTAGGAGGGACGAAGGGACAGGAACATTGTCCCGAATATAGAGGTGGGACACGGAACCTGACCCTCCACCTTCATACTTCCGTTTTCAACGCCCCGAGAATGACACGTTGTAAGTAAGGAGTCATATCCCTTAACTGGTCGGCGTCATAAACCCCTGCATAATGCTGGACAATCAAACCGTCTACGAAAGCGACGAGCAAAGAGGCCCCATGGTTCGAGTGAAGGACAGGATATGCCTTGTCCTGGTCCAGTTCCGCCAGCTTCACCTGAAGATGGCCGACCATTTTTTTGAACGATTTGGTGAAAGATCCTTGATCAATGTCACCACTTTCATAACGGGTCAAGACGCGTTTGAGCTTATCCATATTCCGAACATTATATTCCCACGAATCATATAAAAACTGTTCAATGAAATCCTCAACGGTCACACTTTCATTGCCCTTGACGGCTTGCACATAGTCATCCTCCAGCTGGCTTAATAGGGCGTTTCTATGATCCATCAAGAATGACCTCCTTTCCCGTTTCCCCCTTTCCCTAATTGTGTATTTTACAATCGTTTCCGCGCCCGGCTTTTTAAAACTGGGACAAGGAACCTGTCCCTACATCTCAAAGAGCCTTTATCGCTTCCTCAACCGGCTTCGACCCCTTCACAACTTGAAACTCCTTCCCGATTGTCGTGTCATTTTCCAGGCAGGCGACAATGACGCGTGCAACGTCCTCTCTAGGGATTTTATCCCGATTCACTTCAGGAGCAGCCGTTACCTGGCCGGTTCCCTCATCGTTTGTGAGCCCGCCTGGATGGATAATCGTATAGTCCAGATCCGTGCGCCTCAGCCATTCGTCTGCATAAAATTTAGCGACGACATATGGCGCAAAAGAGGAGGAAGCGGCCAGGATGGCTTCACGCCTCGTGTCAAAAGAACTGATCATGATAAACCGACTCACACCTGCAGCTTTAGCAGCTTCGATTGTCTTCACAGCACCATCCAAATCAATCATAATCGTTTTATCTTTTCCGGTGTGGGGACCGGACCCGGCTGTGAATACAATTGCGTCGACTCCTTCTGCCGCTTTTGCAATCGTCTCAATATCATCTTCCAGGTCCACTACAACGGTTTCAGCGCCCAGCTTTTCAAAAAAGGAAGCCTGTTCCGGGTTGCGTATCATCGCCCTTGCTTCCAGGCGGTCATTGTCCTGTATGAAAGAAACGAGGTGCTTTCCGATCTGGCCATTTGCTCCGACAACTAAAACTTTCATTTTGTCATCCTTTCTAATTCATATTGGTCAAATATTCGGCTTTTCTATCTCCTAACTAGTGACTTCTACAAAACTCTCTCTATCCCTCCAATAGTATGGGATGGTTGTTGCTGATCCCTTTTCTAGTAAGTGCCTGTCACTTGTCGAATAACCTTGTTTATCGAAAATCTCTTACTTTTCAACTGCATGGGAAAAGTAAGGGGTTTTTTATATGAGAATCGGTCACTCTCAGGATATGGGACAAGGGACCTGTCCCTCTGTAAAAAATTAACTTTCTTTTCATAAAACTTTCACTACTATTAACACCGTCTTAATGATGGATTAATAGTTTCATCCTATGATTGGTTTGTCAAAAGGTTTCCGGTGAAGGGCAGGCCCCGTTTTACTATCTGGATACATAAGTGCCGGACCGGAACTGGAAACCGTCAATTTATGAAAAGGGAGAGGATCGATTTGGATCGTCGCAGGTTTTTGACATATGTGGGGAGTGGAACAGCAGCGCTTGTGGCAGCATCTTCGGGATTGGATGCATTAACCGGCAAGGCAAATGCGATGGAGGCAAATCATTTGATGTACGGTAAGCCGGAGGGCCAGGGCAAGCCGTTGACAGCGCCGTTTAAGCCAGTGAGCCGCAGCTGGGAAAATGAACTGGTTCTCCCGAATGGATATCATTACAACATCATTGCTTCTTACGGGGATGTCATCAACTCGAAAGGGGACAAATTCGGGGACTCGGCAGACTTGACCGTGTATTTGCCAATTGATGCACTTGAAGGCGGAAATCACTCCGAAGAAGGGTTGATTTGGATCAATCATGAGTTCCCTGAACCGGAAAACTATATGAAAATGCTTGGCATCAATCTGGATACGTTTGACGTTTCCAACCTGAAAAACTACCCGCAACTGCTGAAAATGGAAAAAGAGGCGGTTGGCGGCTCTGTCATCCATGTGCGGAAGGAACAAGGCAAGTGGAAAATGGTCAAAGACGATGAATACAACAGGCGGGTTGATGCGACCACACCAATAAAATTGACAGGTCCGGCTGCTGGAAGCAGTGCGGTCAAAGGCGCAAAACAGGTGGAAGGGACGCTCGGGAACTGCAGCGGCGGGCTTACGCTCTGGAATACGGTTCTTTCCTGCGAAGAAAACACCTTCTACGGAGAAGACTATGGCTGGCCGGACTTTACAGATGAGCATTACGGCTGGGTCGTGGAAGTCGATCCGTTTGATCCGAAAAAACCTGTCCGCAAACATACTGCACTCGGGCGCTTTGCCCATGAAAACACGGCGATGGGATTGACGAAGGATGGAAAAGTCGTCGTGTATATGGGTGATGACAAACGTGATGAATTTTTCTTCAAATTTGTAAGCGATAAAAAGTTCAACAAAACGAACCGAGAAGCAAATTTCGATATTCTGGAAAAGGGAACATTGTATGCAGCCGATCTTGGAAAGCAGAAGTGGATCGCTCTTGATTACAATACGAATGAAAAACTGCAAAACTATGAAAAAGGCGGGGAAACGTTCTTCAAGTCACAGGCGGATGTCCTCACGTTTGCCCGCGAAGCGGCACGTGCAGCAGGTGCGACACCGCTTGACCGTCCGGAGGATGTTGAAATCCACCCGAAAGACGGCAGTGTATTCCTGTCACTTACAAATAACTCAAACCACGGAAACTTTTATGGACAGATCGTCCGCTTCGTGCCAAGCGGCAACGACCATGGAAGCGAATATTTCACATTCCAGATTTTCGTTGCAGGCGGACGTGAGAGCGGCATCACATGCCCGGACAACCTTCACTTTGACAGTAACGGAAACTTGTGGGTTGTGGAAGATTTCAGCGCAACGGAAGATAACGTCTATTCCGACTATAAAAATTGCGGCGTATTCATGATTCCGACTGACGGGAAAAATTACGGAGAACCGTTCCAATTTGCTTCCGGCCCAAAGGGATGCGAGGTTACCGGTCCATGGCTGACGCCTGATGAGCGCACGCTTTTCCTGGATGTGCAGCATCCGGAAACGTGGAACAGCTACCCGGGACAGAATTTCGGCCGTTCTTGCCTTGTGGCAGTCCAGGGCGGGACGTTCCGCTAAAATAAACAGGCGTTCAAGCAGGTATGTAAAGGCAGAAAGTGCTTCGTTCCAACACCGCTGGCGCCTGGAAGGAGTTCACCTTTTGATTTGCCCATCATGCCAAAAAGTGGATAGCCCATTTTGAATAATCGCAAACTGGGACAAGGGACCTGTCCCTGAAAGGAGGTCTACCCATGCTGCAAAATATCGGAGTACCGGGGCTCATTCTCATACTTGTCATTGCCCTGATCATTTTCGGGCCCTCAAAGCTGCCTGAAATTGGCCGCGCATTCGGCTCAACTTTGAAAGAGTTCAAAAAGTCTACCCGTGAGCTGGTTTCCGACGACCAGCCGGTAAAGGATGCGCCTGCTTCAGAGGAAGAGAAAGAAAAAGAAAAAGTGATACAGTAAGAAAAATCGGGATGCGGGCGCGGTTTTGCGCGTGCATCTTCTTTTTGAATGAAAGGTGATCTGGATGGAAAGCCAAGATATGCATCTGATTGGTCATTTGGAAGACTTGCGTAAAAGGATTATCATCACGCTCGCCACATTTATCGTGCTGCTTATTCTTGCCTTCGTTTATGTTAAGCCGATCTATCAGTGGTTAATGGGGAATTTGCCGGTTGAGCTCGCGGTAATAGGGCCCGGTGAAATCGTATGGATTTATTTGATGCTCGCAACTGTTGTTGCCGCAGCTGGAACGATTCCAATAGCGGCCCACCAGCTATGGATTTTTATCAGGCCTGCTTTGACGGCTGAAGAAAGGGCAGTTTCGCTCGCCTACATTCCGGCTCTATTTATCCTATTTGTCATGGGAATCAGCTTCGGTTATTTTTTCATCTTCCCGATTGTGTTCAACTTTCTGTTGTCCCTATCCGAAGAAATGTTCACGACGCTCTTTACCGTGGAGAAGTACTTTCGCTTTTTACTTCACATGACCCTCCCATTCGGCTTTTTATTTGAGATGCCCGTCGTGATCATGTTCCTGACCAGCTTAGGGATCTTAAACCCATACAAGCTTCAGCAAATCAGAAAATACGCATACTTTGCACTAATCGTCACAGCCGTATTGATCACCCCGCCCGACTTCCTATCGGACATCCTGGTCGTCGTGCCACTGCTGCTGCTGTATGAAGTAAGCATCCTCCTATCAAAAATGGTCTATCGCCGAAAAAACGACAGGTGCCAGTCACTTGTCGAATAATCGCAGGAAAACGACAGGTACCAGTCACTTGTCGAATTATAGGAAGCCCTTGCTTTTCAACTGAAAAGCAAGGGTTTTTAAGGTGTGTGACAATCACATTTTTTTAGCAAAATGGTACCCGTTTTCTTTCAATGCTTTTTCAATATCCTCAATATGGGACTGGTCCCTTGTCTCTAGCGACAGCTCAATCTCACTCTGTCCAGGTGCTACATTCATCCCGATCCGGTGATGCTGGATTGAAATGACATTTGCCCGTTGTTCCGCAATGATGTCCAGGATATCACGCAAAAAGCCGGGTTTGTCGGTGACAAGGGTGGAGAGGGTGACGAAACGTCCAGCTTCGGCAAGCCCGAATTCAATAATCCGCGGAATGAAGTTGATGTCGACGTTCCCGCCGCTGATGATTGGCACCACTTTCCGGTGCTTGATCGGAAGCTTTTGATAGATAAGGGCCGCCAGCGATACAGCGCCTGATCCCTCTGCGATTATTTTGCTTCTTTCCAGTAAGGAGAGCATAGTCCGTGCAATTTCCAGTTCATCGACTGTCACAATGTCATCGACATACTGTTCAGTAATCTCATACGTGAGTTTGCCCGGATGTTTCACAGCAATGCCATCCGCAATCGTAGGAAACGCTGAAGCGGCAACCGGCTTCTTTTCATGGAGGGACGCGACCATGCCGGGATATGCTTCCGTCTGCACGCCATAAACCGTTATCGCGGGGTTAACAGATTTTACAGCCGCCGCCACACCCGCAATCAATCCGCCCCCGCCGATCGGGCAGATGACGGCATCGGCATCCGGCACTTGTTCCAGTATTTCCAGCCCGATCGTCCCCTGTCCGGCAATGACGGCTTCATCGTCAAACGCATGAATAAATGCTGCGCCGGTTTGGCGTTGCTGCTGGAGCGCAAATTCCAGCGCTTCATCAAATGTGTCCCCGTGCAGAATGACCTCTGATCCGTACTGTTTTGTTGCCTGCACTTTTGCCAGCGGAGCTCCTTCCGGCATGACAATCGTGCTTTTGATACCGGCCAACGTTGCCGCAAGGGATACACCCTGGGCATGATTTCCTGCAGAAGCGGCAATGACTCCATGCCCCTTTTCGTCCTCTGTCAGCGATGCAATTTTGTTATATGCTCCCCTCACTTTAAAAGAGCCGGTTTTCTGGAGGTTTTCCAGTTTTAGATACACATCGTTTTCAGCGAGCTGGGAATAGGTTCTCGATGATTCGACAGGTGTTTGGTGGATGACATCAGCCAGCCTGTTTCTTGCTGCTTCTATTTTATCCAGATTCACCATCCGATCACTCCTTCTTCATACTGTTCATAGTTTGGCCAAACGACTTTGTTTTCAACGTTTTTCGAAGTATAGAAAAACAAAAACACCGTATGTATGCTGGCAATGGAACAGAATGAAAGATTCAAATAGGAGGGTCCCAAAATGAAAAGGTGTAAAATCTGCAGAAAAAAGCCGCGGATTGAAAGGCGGGTAAACAGCAAAGGCGTCTTGTTTTGCTCGGATGATTGTTATGAGGAATACGAAGACTTGCACGATGATATGGATCATCCGTATATCGATGATTATGAGGCGGTCCGATTTGAATATATCGAGTGGATGAAACGATATGAAGATGATTTGTATAAATACTGGCTGTATGGCTTTCCCCGTAAAAAGGACCTGATTGAGAAAATCGATGACTTGATCGATGAATTCTATGATTATTACAGACTGGAAGGCGCTGACGGTGTGTTTTCTGAAGAAATTTACAACTATCTGCTTGCTATTGAGGAACTGAAAGAGGTAATTGCGGAGTGGGAAGCTGATGCTAAAGAACTGAAGAAGCGGCGAAAAGAGCTGGAAAGAAAGCGGAGGGAAGCGCTTTTGGATGAGTAGAGCCTCTGTTTGCCTTTCGCTGCAACTTACTCAGTTGCAACATCATATTTTGCAAAAAAGACTGAACAGCAGTGTTTGAACGATTATTGTTCGAACTAATCAAAAACGGCAACAGAGGTTTCTCTTCATAAATATCTTAAAGGCGCAGAAATTTTATTTTAAGCTAAACCAGCTGGCTAAATAAGAAAATACCCGGGACATCTGTTCACGTGCAAATTGATTGTAGCGAAAGGGGCTCGACTCCGACGGGAGCAGCGGGACAGGTGAGACCCCGCAAGAGCGCCAGCGATGAGGAGGCTCACCGCCCGCCCCGCGGAAAGCGAGCCCCTGCAGCGGAAATCAACTTTCCGTTCAAACGTGCAAGGGTTGAAGATCCCTTATTCCACATTCCGGTCTTTTAGAGGAATAGGAACAACGTTTTTATTGCTAATCTAGATCATCTGAGCGCATCAATGGTTCCATTCTTTTCTGTTTGCTTTGTAGGCGAATGATCAACAACAAACTTCAACTAAAAAAATTAACAAAACCTTCGAACGCTTTTAAAGCATTTACGATTGCGGGATGTAGAATAAGAAGCAGAAGAAAGAAATCGGGGGTGAAACAAATGAAAATAGTGGGTGATAGCAGTCTGAACATAAAGCTGTTAAAACAGATATCCTCCAAACCGCCTCTCTTTGCAAAAGGGGAGCCGCTATTCTGGAATGATCCCCATATTTCAAAGCAGATGCTGGAGGCGCATTTGCATCCTGATTGGGAAGCGGCGAGCAAGCAGCACGCAACAATCGATCAGGAAGTGGAATGGCTGACAGAATATCTGAACCTGCAGCAAAGGGACAGGGTGCTGGATTTAGGCTGCGGGCCGGGATTATACAGCAGGAGATTCCACCAGAAAGGGCTTGATGTGACCGGCATTGATTACTCGCAGAACTCCATTGCCTATGCGAAAAAGGATGCGGAGGCGAAAAGCTTTTCCATCGAGTATATTTATCAGGATTACCTCAAAATTGATTATGAGGAAGCGTTTGATGCAATCTTTTTAATCTATTATGATATCGGTGCTTTGACGAATGCGGAACGGGATTTATTGCTGGAAAAGGTGCATCGGGCTTTAAAGCCTGGCGGTTCATTTGTTTTCGATGTAATCAGCAGTCATCCCCGCAACGTGAAACCGCTACAGAGCAGCTTCCGTATCCATGAAACAGGATTTTGGAGAGACGGTTGCCATATGGAGCTGGCGGAAACGTTTCATTATCCGGAGGAAGATACATTTTTGGACCAGACGATTATCGTTGATGAGATTGGAGACACAAAGTTATATAGGGTTTGGGAACACCAGTATTCAGAAGAGACGATACGCCCTGTTTTGGAGGAAAAAGGATTTAAGATTGAGAGTCTTTGGGATGGCCTTGCCGGAAATGAAATTAGTGGAGACGCCAGGGCACTGGGTATTGTGGCAAGGAAAGACGAATGATACATTAGGACGGTATCCTGCTGATCAGACAGGGAACCGTCTTTTTTAAAACGCAAATAATGAAACTTTTCCGTCAAAAATACGTACTGATTACATGAGGGGGGAGTTATGAAGTACGTAAAAATCATTGTCGTCGCCGTATTAGCAATCAGTTTATTGATAAATATCCGCCTGATGCTAAGCATGGATGAGATGAAAAACAGGGTGGATCAGATATCCAATAACCAGATGCAGCTTATGAACAACATAAGCAGCCAAACAAGCACTGTCAGTATGATGCTGGATGATTTCAAAAAGGAACAAAGCTGGATCACCCCGATCCGCATGGATATGAAGGGGGAAGACCCGGCCGGGGGTTCGGCTCTGGTGAACTTTGAGTGGCAAATAAAAGAGCTGCCGCAAAATGCTGAGGTCGTTTTCCATTACAAAATTGGGGAAGAGCAGGAGTATCGTTCCGTTCCTGCCACTGCAGCTGAAGAAGGATTATTTCAAGTAAGCTTTCCTGTCGATGTCGAAATAGAGCCGGAGTGGTTTTTCTATACGACCATCTCAGATGGCGGTAATATGGCAGAAGAAGAAGCGAGGAGTATAAATCAAGAGATGAGAAAGGCGGATACGGAACGTAACCAGATTTCCTATTATGTCACCTCATCCAGCGGCGAAATGGTGAAAAGCAGCGAAGTCGAAGCAGCCCATCTTGGTGAAATCGGAACGAGGTATTACGGGGCATTGGATGTCAACGTTCACCTTGAGCGCAATGGGTATAATGTTTCGGTTGCTGTCGTAAAAGATGATAGTAAGGCTGAGCTTGAAAAAGCGACGCTGATTATCTATAAGGACGGGAAAGCGACCGGAAAAGAAGAACTTGTTTCCAATAAAGAAGAGGAGAGCGCTGGCCAGCCAGCAGGCGCTCCCACTGTTTTTCACCGCAAATCACCGAATGGAAAAATGGACTTCACGCGGCTGGTTTTGGAAGTGGCGTATAGCAATGGTGAAACGTTCAGGAAAGAGATTTATACAAAGTAATGACAAGGACGGCTCTTCGCTTCAGGAGTAAGCGAACGGCCGTCCCTGTTTTTATTTTTCCATCTGCTGCATAATCGCCCGGCAGTCATTTTTGATTTCTTCGGCCCATCCGGCTGGTATTGTTTCTCTGTTTATGAGTGCCAGCATCGTCGCAATATCCGCAATTTTTGACAGCGTGAGCCACTCCGCTGGCAGAGGTTCTTTCGCTTTTGAGTTATAGCCGGCTTCAAATTTTTTATATACCTCCTCGTTATCGTACTTTATCTGCTTTCTGGCTCGTAATAATTTTCCGATATCGCTGTAAGGAGGGCCTGCATAACAATATTCGAAATCGATAAACCAGGCCGAACCCTTCTTGTCGATCAATATATTAGACGGGTTGAAATCACCGTGCACAAAAACATTTTTCTCATCAATCGCTTTTACCATATTGCGGTTGCTATCGACGAAATCCAGCAATTGCGCCGTGAATTTTTCACCCAAATGTTTCCCTGTAAAACCGTTCAGATAAAATTCATACTGTTGATGAAAAGGCATTACCGCTTGTTTAACTTCCAAGCGATCATCAAGCAGAGCAATTAGGGGATACTCGCGGTTATGCAATAAGCCCAGCATTCTGCCGATTTCATACGCAGCAGCTGCGGGGAATTCATTCTGTTCTTTGATATAACAATCCAACGTTTTGCCGTTAATGAATTGGAAGATTGCGTAATTTTCGTTCAAACCTGTTCCGGACCTGGAGTAGTGAATGTCTGGCACTTGAATGACGGTCCGGGCATATTTGTATGCTGAAATTTCTTTGCTGCTGTGATTATTGCTGCCCGGATAAATTTTTAATAAAGAGGGTCCTTTATTCGTTAAGACTTCATAGTTGCTTGTGCTCATCCCAGTCGTAATCGGTTTTATTTTTTTAACGTGCAGTTGACCATCATAATCGCTGAAAATACGCTGCACTTTATCTGAATCTATGGATATGTGTTCATACAGCCTCTTTGTATCGGCCATTGCAGTCCTCCTTCCGTTTTCTGGCGACTTCATTACCTATAGACTTCATTACCTATACTATACAATTATAATGTTACCTCTTGATAGAAAAAACGCACATGCGGATGAAAAAATGAACTAACCGCCTGCCCCGGTACTTTGAACCCGGGCAGGCGGTTTCTGTGTTCCTCATATAATGATTACTCCACCTTGAACTGTCCCATCATCCCCGCATCCTCATGCTCAAGAATGTGGCAGTGATACATGAACAATCCTGGATGCTTAAAAGTGGCAATGACCCTGATGGTTTCCCTTGGATAAACGAGAAATGTATCCTTCCAGCCGGCTTCATTTGCCGGCGGCGGAGTGCCGTTGCGTTCGAGCAGCTGGAACTGGGCGCCGTGGGCATGGAAAGGGTGCGCCATCCCGCCCATCATGCCGCCCATTCCGCCGCTTTCGGTTGTGATTTCCCAGATTTCCGTCGAATTCAGGTCCAGGTACTCATCGATCCGGTCCATATCCATTTGTTTGCCGTTGATGTTGACATTCCGGCCCATTCCCTGCATGACAAATTTTCTCGCTTTGCCAGCTTTGTACGGATCAATTTTTTTAATTGGAGCCAGTGTGGCAGGAAGGCTGTGATCCTTACTGTTTTGTTCTGTCACTTTGAACTTCATCACTTCGGCCCCCTGATGGATCAATTCCACCGTTTCGCCTTCATCATAGTCACTGAAGTCGACAACGATTTCAGCCCGTTCTCCCGGGCTTATTAACAGCCCGTTCATTTCCACCGGATTTTCAAGCAATCCGCCATCACTGGCTATTTGATGAAAACGCTGGTTACTGCTCAAGAATAGCTCATAGATCCTGGCGTTTGAACCGTTTAAAACCCGCAGGCGCATTTTTCCTTTCGGCACTTCAAGGAACGGGTTGATGGCACCGTTGACCAGGATGGTTCCGCCCTGCATTCCCATCATGACATCGTGCATACTTAATCGGTATTCAAAGCGTCCGTTCGCATCGAGTTTTTTATCCTGAATGACGAGCGGGACATCGTTGACTCCGTATTCATTTGGTATATTCAGGCTGTCGGAGACATCATCGTCGATATAAAACAAGCCGGCAAGGCCTTTATAAACGTGTTCACCTGTTTTATGCATCAGGTGCGGATGGTACCAGAGTGTGGCAGCGGGCTGGTCGATGGTGAAACGCGGATTCCATGTTCCGCCTGCCTTGATGATTGAGTGCGGCCCGCCGTCATATTCGCCGCTCACCTCAAGACCGTGCCAGTGGACAGTGGTGTCTTCATTCAGGTCATTGTTGACCTCGATGGAAACATCGTCCCCTTTTCTCACCCGGATCACCGGACCAAGATAGTCGCCGTTATATCCGAACGTTTCTGTCGCTTTTCCCTGGATGAATTCTGTCTTGCCCATCTGTGCGTTCAAGTGGAACTCGGCCTTATTCGGCACTTTGCTTTTATTTTCTAATAATGGGGGGATTGGTAAACGGATTTCTCCGGTCAATGCCGATTCATTCACGCTATTGACAGCAGGTCCGTTTCCCATGCCTGTGCCCATGTTCCCGTTGTCATTGAATCTGCTGATGCCAAAAGGGATCATTGAAACAGCGGCTAACCCGGCTGCTCCTTTTAACGATCTAGAAAGGAATGTTCTTCTATCATATTTCTTCATCGTAACCTTCCTCTTGAAAGATATTTTTTATAAGTAATGATTAAAAAGCTATATTACCGTAGCAATAGTAATATAGCATAGGATTGTGCAGAAAGTATGCATGTTTTGGATGGCGGGTGAGCGTTCCCTTTTTCGCGCAGGGAGCCCGTTTTTTGGAACGAATAGCTGGATGCGTTCCCTTTTTTGCGCAGGGAGCCCGTTTTTTGGAACGAATAGCCGTATGCGTTCCCTTTTTCGAGAAGCGAGCCCGTTTTTGGGAACGAATAGCTGGATGCGTTCCCTTTTTTGCGCAGGGAGCCCGTTTTTTGGAACGAATAGCCGTATGCGTTCCCTTTTTCGCGGAGCGAACTCATTTTTTGGAACGAATAGCCGTGGCGCTCTTGCTGAGTCTTCCCTGTTCGCTACTCCCGCAGGACATTGATTAAGCTTCCTTGAACTGACACCGCACGAAGAAAATTGGTTTTTATTTTCGAGGAGCGAAAGCGACGAGGAGCTCACCGCCCGCCCAGCGGAAAGCGAGCCCCTGAAGCGGAAATCAACTCGTCGTTCCAAAGTGCAATTTTCTTCGAACAGATTATTTAACAAACTTATTATGCTATATAGTACTGAAATGGGATAACTAGTGTAAACGGCTATTTTATATAGATGGAAAATCCAGCAGAGTGCAAGCGCATATTGCCGTTGAACAGCCATATATCGTTTTTTGGACTCATGGTATCCTCAAGAAAAATATGGTATATTAAATCCGATAACGCTTCAGAGGGGGGATTTTCAAAACGCATGCTGGAAGTCACTCGGCAAAGATACTTTTTACAGTAAAACGAAACCGGTTTCGACGATTCCCAGCTTACTCCATGTGAAGCAGGAGGACTGCGGTTAAAATCGAAACCGGTTTCGGAGACCCGTGGGCAAGATCCGCTTATCGTTACGCATTAAAGGAGGTTTGCAGAATGGTAAAAAAGGTTGTTATGAGTTTACTAGTTTTCATGCTCGTTTTAGGGGTGGTTTTACCGGCAGCCAACGCCAAAGAAACCAGCAATGATGCCAATGCCCTGATCAAGAAATGGGAAGACAGGGGCCTGTTTTCAGGCGTTAAGAATATGGCCAAAAACCCTAATGCTGCGATGTCGAAGGCTGAGTTCGCGGCAGTCATTCATAATCTTTTCGGTTATGTAGGTGACCAGACTGCTGATGTCGTTAAGACTGCAAAAGCAGCCGGGTACTGGGATGTTGTGTTCGGCGATAATGCCAAAAAGAACTCTGTCATCAAAAAGGAAGAGGCATGGGAAATTCTTAACTATTTCTTTCCGGGAGGATCTACATTTGCCGGGGATAACCAGGCTAATTCAAATGCCGCTTTAAAGCGAATTGATGCCATCCGTCTAATTGATGACCAAGTCGCTGGCTTTTATTTCGAAGAAGGAACATATGCAGGCGAAACAATTGAGGGAAATGCGCTTATTAACCATGCGGACATTACGCTTCAGAACACGACGGTTATGGGCGATTTAGTTGTGACAGAAGGAGCGGCACCCGGAAATATTGTGTTGAAAAACGTGGCTGTAAATGGAACCGTTTACATCGCGGAAGAGCTCCAAAATAACGTGCTGGCGATCGATTCCAGCCTTAATCGGGTGGTCACGTATACAACGGGACAAACACAATCAGATTGGGATCTTGTCTGGTCCGATGAGTTTATCGCCGATGAGATTGATTTGTCAAAATGGTCGTATGACATCGGCAACTGGGTGATCGATGAAAACGGGGACGGGATTGCGCCTGGCTGGGGAAACAATGAGCTGCAGTATTATACCGATTCTCAGGAGAATTCGTATATTGAGGATGGAAAGCTGGTCATTGAAGCCAAAAAGGAAGAGTCACCGGTCACTGATGAATTCGGGTCGTACCAGTATACTTCTGCAAAATTGAAGACAAAAGACTTGTTTTCCAAAAAGTATGGCAAGTTCGAAGCCAAGATGAAATTGCCTGCAGGAAAAGGATATTGGCCCGCTTTTTGGATGATGCCGCAGAATGATGTATATGGCAGCTGGCCCGCATCGGGTGAAATTGACATTATGGAAGCCGCAGGGAAAGACCTTTCTGCGATCGGCGGTACGATCCATTTCGGTGAAGAGTACCCGAATAACACGTATAAAGGGGCCGAGTATCATTTTCCTGAAGGGGAAGATATCACAGGTTTCCACACGTACAGCATTGAATGGGAACCAGGGGAGATCCGCTGGTATGTAGATGGGGAATTGTATCAAACGCTGGATAATTGGTTCAGTAAGGGAACAAACCAAGCCGATAAGTTTTCGTTTCCGGCCCCGTTTGATCAGGAGTTTTATATGATTTTGAACCTGGCTGTCGGGGGCTGGTACGGCGGCAACCCGGATGATACCACCCAATTCCCGGGTAAAATGGAAGTGGATTATGTACGGGCCTACGAGCTGACCGGAAGAGAGTATAAAGAGCCTGTAGAGCCTTCTACTGAAAAGGCTGAGTTGCCGGAAGGGGCTAAGATGCCGCTTGAAGACGGCAATTTAATTTATGACAGTGATTTTGCCGAATCGATTACAATTGTGGATACCAATGGAAAAGCGTTGGACGCTTTGTACTGGAACTTTCTCCATTTGCCTGATTTTGGAGGGGATGGAATCATCACCACGGAAGAAATTGACGGGGTGACGTATGCCAGGACAGCTATTAGGGACGCAGGCAATGCCTTATGGGCCCTGCAGCTGATTCAAAAAATCGCGATTGCGGAAGGCAGTACGTATAAAGTTAGTTTCGATGCCAAGTCAGATACGAATCGGACTATGATGACAAAGGTATCGGGCGGCGCCGAAAGAGACTACGCCAATTATTCAGGTGAACAAACCGTTCAACTGACGGATGCAGTCCAACCGTATGAATACACGTTTACCTTAAATCAAGAAACGGATACAACTGCCAGGCTGGAATTCAATATGGGAAGCAACGGCAATGCGCCTGTTTGGATCGGGAATGTGCGCATAGAAGAAATCACGCCCGAAGATCCGGGAAATGCTTCAAAAACACCGCTTCCAGATGGGAACCATATTTACAACGGAACATTTGACCAGGGGGATATGACCCGCACGGCTTATTGGGATCTGGAAGTGGAAGATTCTGCTGCAGCAAAAGCGAGTGTGGACAAAAACTCGAGGGAACTTTATGTTGCCATTTCTGAAGGGGGAGAAAGTCCTGATTCCATCAAGGTGAAGCAAGAAGGCATCCAGCTGCTGAAAGGGAATGATTATGAGCTGGCGTTTGATGCTCGGTCGACTGAAGACAGGGCGATCGAAGTCGAATTTATCAGTGAAGAGGGTACAGCAAGTTACTCGGAATCCATCAGCATCGACTTGACTGATCAGATGGAGCAGCATTCCGTAAGTTTTACGATGCCGACTGATGTAAGTGATGAATTTAGTCAGGTTCTATTTAAAATGGGCGGCCATGATGGGGATGTCTATTTGGATAATGTGAAACTTCTCCAGACATCCGAATATATCGACTATAGCGAAGTGGATTTGTATCCCTTGCACAATGGCGATTTCTCAGCAGGGCTTGCTCCCTGGAGTTCTTATGTTCATTTCGATGCCGACGCGGTCATTTCAGAACAAGACCAGGCTCTCCAGGTGAATATCCCGAATGCGGGAAATGAAACGTGGAGTGTTCTTGTGGAACAGGGAAACCTGGCTTTGGCAAAAGGCGTCGCCTATGAATTATCATTTGATGCTCGTTCGACTGCAGAAAGGGATATGGAAATCACCATCGAGAATGCAGGCTATCACCGCTATTTCCATAAGGTTGTGCCACTTAGTGATGAAATGAACTCGCATCATTTTGAATGGGTGATGAGTGCGGATGATACCGTCTCGTTGAAGTTTTTAATGGGTAATTTCCCCGAAGCGCATGACATTACCATCGACAATGTAGTCCTTCAAGTTAAGGGTGCAAGTGAATTGGATTAATGAATTGAGCAAAGGTGCCCGTGGCTGCAGGCAGGATCCTGATGATGCCGGCGCTAATGGGAAAGGTTGATATGACAACATCGAAACCGGTTTAGAAAATTAGTGATAAATTTGCGAAAAGCATTGTAAACGAATACATGACCCGTTATAATACAAAGTGTATTCAAGTTACAGCCCCCCTTTTAGAGCTGAACGAAACCGGTTTCCGGATTAATTTTTACGAAAAAAAGAAACCGGTTTCGTAAATGCTCGATTTTTTAAATGTTTAAAGAAACCGGTTTCGTTTAAAATAAAAAGGGAGTAACTTGGTGCGGGTATCAGTGAAGAAATTATAATCTCCAGGAGGGGGAAGCTTCATGAACTTAAAAAAATCTCTATTGGTTGGCCTGCTCTTAAGTTTAAGTGTTTTACTCTTTGCATGCAGCAGTGATGAAGAAACATCCGGTAATAAGGATGGCGGCGACGTCAAGCTGGATTTCTGGGTGTTTGGCGCAACGAATTATGAAGAGCTGGCTAAGGAGTATGAAAAAGAGAATCCAAATGTCAAAATCAATATCCGGAAATCCCAGTTGGAAGACCATCATAACAGTTTATTCACTGCCATTTCTTCCGGATCTGGCGCCCCGGACTTAACAATGATCGAAATTGATCAGTTGGACCGTTACCGTGAAGCGCAAGACCGTTTTGTGAATCTATATGACCTTGGTGCAGAAGAAGTCCAGGACAAGTATCTTGACTGGAAATGGGCAACAGCTGAGAATGCAGAAGGCGACTTCCTGTTCGGCCTTCCGACAGACATCGGCCCGAAAGCGATGTACTATAACGTAGACGTTTTTGCCGAAGCCGGCCTGCCGACTGAGCCTGAAAAAGTCACTGAGCTGATTTCTACTCCAGAAGCGTTTAAGGAAGCAGCTGCAAAAGTGGCGGATACAACAGGGAAACCGATGGTAGACAGTATGGAAATGGCTTTCAGGGCACATATGGATGCACTTGAAACAAGCTATTTCAATCGTGAAGGCGACCTGTTGATCGATAACAATGACAACGGTGTTAAAGAAGCATATGACTACGCAGTTGAATTGAATGAACAAGGGTACGTAGGAGAATTTGACATGTGGACGCCTGAGTGGGCCAATGCCTTGAATAAAGGTGATTTTGCAGTCGAAATGGGTGCAGCATGGCTTAAGGGGTACATGACTGAAAATGCGGTTGATGCGAAAGGCAAATGGCGCGTCACTACACTTCCTGAAGATTTCGCGGGTAACTGGGGCGGTTCTTATATTGCCATTCCTGCTGAGTCAAAACAGAGTGAGGAAGCATACAACTTTGCTAAATGGCTCGTCAATCCTGATAATCAATTGAAGTCGTTTGTCGACAGCGGCCTTTTCCCTTCCGCACCGGCAGTATATGAAATGGAAGAGTTCAAACAAAACTCTGATGAATACTTTGGCGGCCAAAACACAGCTGAATACTTTGCGAAAGCAGCAGAAGATATTCCGGCTGTTTATAAAGGGCCAAAATACGTAACGGTTAATAACGAAGTCCTGGCAGCATTGAAAAACGTCCAACAGGGCGGCGACCCTCAAGAAGAATGGGATGCTGCGGTTGAGCGGATCAAAGGACTCTTGAAAAAGTAATGTTTTGTTTCGGGCTGGATCAAACGATCCGGCCCGAAATGATAAGGGGGTTACACCATGGGTTTGAATCCAGGCAAACAGAATTCATCCAGTAAAACAAAAAAGAAAATGTCAGAACGTAAAAAAGATATGTTCTCCGGTTACTTATATATCGCTCCCTTTTTTATCGTTTTTGCGATAATCGGCCTCTATCCCTCGATCTTCAGCATCATCCTCGCATTTCAAAAGTGGAATGGCCTTGGGGATATGACGTTTGTCGGGTTAAGCAATTTCGTAATCGTTCTTGAGGATCCGTTGTTTTGGAAGTCACTATATAACACGATCATTATGGGACTGCTCGGCACTGCACCACAGTTAATCGTCGGGATTGTTCTCGCTTACTTCTTGAATATGGCGATTATCCGTTTCTCAAACTTTTTCCGCGTTGCGATTTTCATGCCGTACATTACATCGATGGTTGCGGTAGCCCTTGTTTTCGGTGTGTTTTTCAGCAGCAACGAGAGCGCCCTGGCCAACTACGTCATTGGTTGGTTTGGATTTGATCCGGTCAGCTGGAAGACGTCCGAATGGGGAGCGAAAATTGCCATATCCGTCATGGTCTTTTGGCGCTGGGTGGGATATAACACGATCATCTATCTCGCGGGACTCCAGAGCATTCCAAAGGATATATATGAAGCGGCGACAATTGACGGCGCAAATAAAGTCCAACAATTCTTTCACATTACTATTCCCCTGCTTAAACCCTTCATCGTCTTGACTGTGTTTATGTCAACGGTCGGTGCGTTGCAGTTATTTGCGGAGCCAACTGTATTCCTTGGTGCGTCCGCTTTCACCCGGGACGAGGCAATGACTGTTGTGATGTATTTGTATCGGGATGCCTTTAATCTTGGGTCTTTCGGAACAGCTTCCGCTACAGCTGTACTGCTATTGATCATTATCATTTTTGCTGCGGCCGTCAATACATGGCTGACATCCGGAACAAAAATCAGGAAAGGAAGGATCAAAAATGTCCAAAGATAAACGCAGAAAAATTTCACCTGGCACAGCACTGATTTATGCTGTCTTGATCCTGGCCTCTTTGTTCTCCCTGTTTCCGTTTTATTGGATGTTCGTGATGGCGACAAGGCCGAGCGCCGATTACAATTCGATTCCGCCTGCTCTTATTCCCGGCGGGCAGCTCGTTGAAAACTTTCAAAAGGTCCTGGATAATATTCCGTTCTTCCAGGCCATGTGGAATACAGTAATGCTTGGCACCCTCGTGACAATTCTAGTGCTTGTCATCAGTTCTCTGGCCGGTTTTGCTTTTGCGAAGTTCCACTTTCCGGGGAAAAATATCTTTTTTGTCGCGATTCTGCTGACAATGGTCATCCCGCCGCAATTGGGTTTGATCCCACAGTACTACCTTGTTGCCGAATTAGGCTGGCTCGATACCCTTCAAGGTGCGGGGGTCATATACTTGCTGAACCCGCTCGGAATCTTTTTGATGAGACAGTACGTCAGTGAGTCTGTACCGGATGAGCTGATAGAAGCGGCCAAATTGGATGGGGCTTCCAACTTCAGGATTTACAGAAGTATTGTACTCCCGATCATAAAGCCTGCGTTTGCGACACTTGGGATTATCGTGTTCACTTTGGTCTGGGGGGAATTCCTCTGGCAGTTCACCGTATTGCGGAGCCCTGATTCCTATACGCTCCAGGTTGCACTTGCTTCATTGAACAATGCGTATAAAGTTGATTTCGGCATGCTGCTGTCTGGCGTGTTCTGGGCTACAGTTCCGCTGATTGTCATCTTCTTAATGTTTAACAAACTATTTATTGCAAGTATTACGGAAGGCTCTATTAAATAGGCAATATAAACGTATTCTGCACCAAGATCTATTTCTTAATGGAGGTACCAGTTATGACAACAATACAGTTTCCAGACGATATACAGTGGGGAGTTGCGACAGCAGCCTATCAAATTGAAGGGGCAGCACAGAAGGATGGACGCACCCCTTCGATATGGGATACTTTTACAAAAGAGCCCGGTAATGTGAAAAACGGCGATCACGGAGATGATGCCTGTGACAGCTATAACCGTGTCGAGGAAGATATCCAGCATATAAAGGAACTGGGCGTCGACATTTATCGCTTTTCCATTTCATGGCCGCGCGTCATGCCGC
The DNA here is from genome assembly GCF_001644195.2 of Bacillus marinisedimentorum. Lineage (NCBI taxonomy): Bacteria > Bacillati > Bacillota > Bacilli > Caryophanales > Bacillaceae > Bacillus > Bacillus marinisedimentorum. The sequence continues at coordinate 28,500 of NZ_LWBL02000040.1, forward strand.
AAGGAACAGGGGGGCTGAATCCCAAAGGTGTCGCTTATTACCGCACCCTGATTCAAGGACTGCTTGATAACGGGATCGAACCGATGATCACCCTATACCACTGGGATCTCCCCCAGGTCCTTCAAGACAAAGGGGGCTGGGAAGACCGCTCGACAGTGGAGGCGTTCAAAGAATACGCCATAGCGATGTACCGGGAATTCGGAAGCCTTGTGAAAAAGTGGATCACCATCAATGAACCGTGGTGCATTTCGTTTTTATCCAACTACCTTGGCGTGCATGCGCCGGGTAAGCAAAGCCTGCAGTCTGCCATTGATGTTTCGCACCATTTGTTGCTGGCACATGGCCATGCCGTGAAGGCATTCAGGGAGATGGTTCCTGAAGGGGAAATCGGCTATGCTCCGAATGTTGACTGGCTGGAGCCGTTCAGCACGGACGAGGAGGACACCAACGCTGCCCGGAGGGGGATGCTCTGGAAGATTGAATGGTTTATGGACCCGGTTTTCAAAGGTTCCTATCCGGAGGAACTGATTGAGATTTTCGCCGACTCAAACGGGTACTTGCACATAGAAGATGGCGATATGGACATCATTTCACAGCCGATCGATTTCATGGGGATCAATTACTATTCAGGTAATATTGTCCGCCATCAGGATGGGGCCGGGTTGTTTGAGTTCGAAGATATAACGGTAGACTATGAGAGAACAGATATCGGCTGGCCGATTTATTCAGAGGGCTTTTATAAAGTCCTGGCGCATATTACCGAACTTTATGGAAATGTTCCTATTTATATTACAGAAAACGGCGCTTGCTATAATCATGAAGTCATCGACGGCATCGTCAATGACCAGGAGAGGATCGATTATTTGAAGCAGCACCTTACCGCACTTCACCGGGCGATCAAGTCAGGTGTCCCGATCAAAGGGTATATTGTTTGGTCACTGCTTGATAACTTTGAATGGGCGGAAGGCTACAACCAGCGGTTCGGCTTAATCCATGTCAACTACCGCAATTTTGAAAGGACGCCGAAAGAGAGTTTCTATTGGTATAAAAAAGTGGTTCGCAACAATTGGTTTAGTATGTAAGCGAAGATGGCGGATAAAAGGCTGGGCCGGCTCTTGTGATTTTATTTCGAAATAAGAAAAATGTCCGGACACAACAAGATTCGAGTGGAAACTGATGAATATCGGCCGGTCTCTCTTTATAATGAGGATAGAGGAAAATAGACCCAACTAAAATCAAAGACTGGTTTTTGCCTTTTATAGCCATAAAGATGAGGTGCGCAAATGGTTACAATTTATGATATTGCAAAAAAGACAGGGTTTTCGGTGACAACCGTATCCAAAGTGTTAAATAATTATCAGGATGTCGGCGAGAAGACAAAGAGGGCCATTCTCGAGGCCGTGGAAGAAATGGGCTACTTGCCGAATTCCCATGCCCGGACATTGACGACCAAAAAGTCATGGACGATCGGGGTCGTTTTTATCGAGTCATTGGGCGTGGGGATGAAACACCCATTCTTTAATGCGGTGATCGAGAACTTCAAGCAGAACGTCGAGTATCTGGGATATGACCTGCTGTTTGCATCCCGGCAAATCAGCAATCAGGAAAAGAGTTATTTAGACCATTTCCGCTATCGTGGTGTGGATGGAATCGTCATTGTTTGTTCCACTTACAACGATGAGCAAGTCCAGGAAATCATGAAAGCTTCCATCCCGAGTGTTGTGATCGATTTGCACAGCACACAATCAAGCGTTGTATTTTCCGATAACCTGTCAGGAAGCAGGAAGGCAGTGGAATATTTGCACTCGCTCGGGCATAAGCGCATCGCCCATATCGCCGGCCATGAACATACCTTTGCGGGTGTGCAAAGATTGAAAGGTTATCTGGATACAATGGAAGAGTTATCTTTACATGTACCTGAGGACTATATCGTTGATGGCGGATATTTTTCCAGGGATGAAGGGTACGAGGCGATGAAAAAGCTCCTTGGCGCGGCGGAGCCCCCGACAGCAGTTTACGCTGCAGGGGATAATATGGCCATTGGTGCAATTGAAGCCATCCGGGATGCCGGCCTTCAAGTTCCTGAGGATGTATCCATCATCGGTTTTGATGACATTGAGCTTGCAAAGTTTGTCCATCCGCCGCTGACGACAATCCGGCAGAGAACCGATTTAATTGGAAAAGAGGCGGCAGGGCTCCTTATCAGGCAGATAGATAAAAAAGAAAAAATTGTTGAGAGCCACAAAATCCCAGTGGAACTGATCGAAAGAAAATCATGTAAACAAATCACATAAAATTTTTAAAGATAATCGAAACCGTTTTCGTTCCAAATTATATACTACCGGAGGGTCTTGATTGGAAAAATACAGATTTAGTGATGATCAATACTTTGTCATTGAACAATATGATCAGGCAAAGACCTTTGCAAGTTTTTTACCGGGTATCGCCGGATTGTATGGGATTCCGATCTGGTCGTTTTTTGTAAACCGCGGCCAGGCGATGGCCAGTTTTGGCGTGAAGGATAAAGATCATGCCATCATGGAATTCTATCCGGCGAACCAGGCTTATCAGCAAGTTTCCAAAACCGGTTTCAGGACGTTCATCAAGGTGTTCGGCGATAAAGGGAGCTCGATATTCGAACCTTTTTCACCTTATCGTACGGTCAACGGCAACCCTGCGAGAACGATGTACATTAAAGAAAATGAATTGAAAATTGAAGAGGTCAATGACACTTTTGGCGTGAAAACGACGGTCACGTACTTTACACTGCCGAATGAACGGTTCGGGGCGCTTGTACGGCATGTGCAAATTGAAAACATTTCCGGGGGCAAGCTCGCTCTTGAAGTGCTGGACGGAATTCCGGCGGTGATTCCATATGGCATCACGAACTCGGCTTACAAAGAAGTGGGGAATACGTTAAAAAGCTGGATGGATGTTGACAATCGTGACCATCACATTCCATTTTACAAGGTCCGGTCATCGACAGGTGATACAGCCGAAGTCGAAGAAATCACAAACGGGCATTTTTATTTATCGTTTGGAGAAGATGGAAAACTCATTGATCCCATTGTCGACATTTCGCTGATTTTTGGCGAGGAAAGTTCACTTACCTTTCCGGATGCATTCGCTGACCAATCGGTTGATGAGATGAAGCAAACGGAACCGGTGACATCGAATAAGGTGCCGTGCGGGTTTTCAGGACTGAGCGTATCGCTTGAGCCGGGCGCTAAAAAAAAGTTTTATACGCTTGTTGGCCATGCAAAAGATATCGAAACCGTTAATGAAAAAGCAAATGAAATTGCGGATTTCGATTACATGAACGGCAAATACGAAGCAAACGGAACGCTCGTAACCGATCTTACCCGGGATGTGTCCACCAGGACAGGTTCTTCTTTGTTTGATGCCTATACGAAGCAAAGTTACCTGGACAATCTGTTGCGCGGAGGGTATCCGGTGTCTCTCTCAAAAGGGCCGGATGATTCCTTTATATATTATGTCTATTCACGTAAACACGGAGATCTTGAGCGGGACTATAATTTTTTCTCTGTTGCACCTGAATACTTCTCCCAGGGGAACGGCAACTTCAGGGATGTGAATCAAAATCGGAGAAACGATATCTTTTTCCATCCTGAGACGGGGGACCACAATATTAAGCTGTTCATGAACTTGATTCAGCCGGATGGGTATAATCCGCTTGTTGTAAAAGGTTCTCGCTTTGTCTTAAGCAAGCCTGGAGAGACCGGCTGGGTAAGGGAAATTTTTAATAACGAGGCGGATGCTTTTGCAATTGAACAAAAGCTAGCTTCATCTTATACTCCTGGCGATCTTTTTCAGACCATCCTGGATGAGAAGATGCCGATGGCCGTTTCCCTGCCAGAATTTTTGCAGGAGACCCTTGCAAGAAGCACCCAGCAGATTGAAGCGGAGTTTGGCGAAGGGTACTGGATTGACCATTGGACATACAATCTTGACTTGATAGAAAACTATCTGAAGGTGTATCCGGATAATAAAGAACATCTTCTGTTTGAAGATAACTCGTATATGTACTTCTCCAGCCGGGCGTTCGTCAATCCGCGGTCTGAAAAGGCTGTATTGGCTGATGGGAAAGTCCGCCAATACGGATCCGTTTCGGAAAATCATTCGCAAAGCGGCCCCCAATGGGTGATGACGAAAGACGGCGAAACGTATACGACCAACTTATTCAGCAAGCTTTTTTCGCTCGCATTGATCAAATTCTCCACGCTGGATCCATTCGGAATGGGAATTGAAATGGAAGCGAATAAGCCAGGCTGGAATGACTCCATGAATGGGCTGCCGGGAATGTTTGGTTCAGCGATGAGTGAAACGCTTGAACTGAAAAGGCTGCTGAAATTCATCATCAAGCAAAAGGACAGCCCGCAGAAACAGATCCAGCTTCCTGTTGAAGTCGCTGCTTTGCTGGATGGCGTCATGGATGCATTGGCTGAATTCAACAATAACGGCCTTACACAATTTGATTATTGGGACAAGACCTCGACAATTCGCGAAGCCTATCGGTATGAAGTGAAAGAAGGGTTCAGCGGTTCGGAACGAAGTGTGGACCTTCATGAACTGACATCGATTGCCGAAACGCTTCTTGAAAAAGTTGCAGAAGGAATCGAACAAGCGAAACAGCATGGAGATGGCTTGATTCCTACTTATTTCTCTTATGAGGCAGCTGATTGGGAAAAGGTTTTGGATGACAGCGGTGAAGGAAAACGCAACGCTGGCGGATATCCTGTTGTAAAGGTTAATTCATTTAACGTGGCTGTCCTGCCGCATTTCCTGGAAGGCCCGGCAAGGGAAATGAAGAGTGAACAAGGGAAAACTGCTGCGGCCATTTATCGAAGCGTCAAAGAATCAGAGATTTATGATGACAGGCTAAACATGTACAAAACATCCGCTTCCCTTGAAAGCCAATCAATTGAAATCGGCCGTGCAAGGGCATTTACGCCGGGATGGCTTGAACGGGAATCCGTGTTCATGCACATGGAGTTCAAGTACCTGCTCGGCATGCTGAAAGCGGGGCTTTACGATGAGTTTTTTGAAGACCTGGCCCATGCCCTTCCGCCATTTTTGGATCCGGGATCCTATGGAAGAAGCCCGCTTGAAAACTCTTCGTTTATCGCGAGCAGTGTGAATCCTGATCCGACTGTACACGGGCGCGGGTTCGTTGCGAGACTAAGCGGGACAACCTCTGAATTTTTAAGTATGTGGGTAACGATGATGGCAGGAAAGGAATTATTCAAGCTGGAAAACGGGTCCCTTACCCTTGAATTGCAGCCTATCTTGCCGGGATGGTTATTTGATGAGTCGGGCCGGGTTGAATTTCAGTTGTTAGGCACGATCCCCGTCACGTACCATAATCCTTCCGGAAAACATACATTCGGTGACGACGGAGTTAAGCCGGATCAATTTGTCATCCACTTCGAAGATGGAAAGACAGTAACCGAACACGACAAAATCAGGGAACCCTATTCACTGGCAATCCGAGATGGAAAAGCCAAAAAGATTGATGTGTATTTAAAATAATGACCCAGATGCCCGGCCCCGCTGCAACTACTCAGTGGGGCCGGGCATTTTTTCGACAGGTGCCGACAGGTGCCTGTCACCTGTCGAATTATGTCGGCTTACTTGCGACACCGGTCAGTTTAATCCATGGCGAATTGAGGAAAGATAATAAGAGTAAATATATTATAGTAGAAAAGTTAAGGAGGCTAATTCCATGGATTATAAAAACATCACTGTCGCCGGAAGCGGGGTGTTGGGAAGCCAGATTGCGTTCCAAACGGCTTTTAAAGGGTTCGATGTTTCTGTATATGACATCAGTGATGAAGCGATAGAGAAGGCAAAGGACAGGATCCGGAAGCTGATGCCGCATTATGAGGAGGATCTGGGAGCGTCCGAAGAAGAATTGGATGAGGCGTATAACCGGATGTCGTTCTACTCTGATTTACAGGAAGCGGTATCAGATGCTGACCTGGTGATCGAAGCCGTCCCGGAAGTGGCGAAAATCAAAACGGAATTCTACGGGAAATTGGGTGAAGCTGCACCTGAAAAGACGGTTTTTGCGACGAATTCATCGACGATGCTTCCAAGCCAGTTTGCTGAAGCGACAGGCCGGCCGGAAAAATTCACCGCGCTGCACTTCGCCAACCAAATATGGACGAACAATACCGCGGAAGTGATGGGCCATCCGGGAACGGATAAAAGCGTGTTCGATGATGTGATGGAATTTGCCGAAGCAATCGGGATGGTTGCTCTGCCATTGTACAAAGAACAGCCGGGCTATATCTTGAATTCGCTGTTAGTCCCCTTCCTTGAGGCCGGGCAAAAGCTGCTGGTGAACGAAGTGTCCGATCCGCAAACGATTGATAAGACGTGGATGATCGCAACAGGAGCGCCGAAAGGGCCGTTCGCCATTCTGGATATTGTCGGCATTACGACAGCATATAACATCTCGAACGCTAAGGCGGAAGCTACCGGAAGCGAGGAATACGCGAAGGTGGCTGCTTATTTAAAAAGGGAATATATTGATAAAGGAAAACTTGGAGTTGAGACAGGGGAAGGATTCTACACGTATCCGAACCCGGAGTATGAGGATGAAGATTTTCTGAAGTAAACTAAACTGGATGGACGTAATGTCCCTGACGGATAAAGTACAGGATTCCAAAACGGAAACCTGTACTTTTTTCTTATAGTTCGGATGAAAGAATGAGGCGACCCGCAGAATGTAAGAAATCATTAAGGTGCCGTCCGCTTTGTCTTTCTGATAGTATTTATAGGCTTTGCGGGTGATATCGGCCAGGAACATTATGTGCGGCTTCCATCTGAAAAAAAGCCCAAGATAATAGCCCGGGCTGATAGCATTAACCTGAACATCATCGTGTGTCAGCGGGAATAGAGGGGGTCTTTGGAAATTTGGAAGATTTCCCTGAGCGTAAAATAAAAAATATAGGCAGATGACGGCTTTCTATGGTGATAAAGATGGTATCGTAGAGTTATAGATGAAGTTTTAGAAAGAAAACATATACAGAGGGATGTCCAATATGAATGAACACCTGCGGAGAAATACCGATGAATCTTATTACATGGCCGAGCAAGAGGCTGTTCAATATTTTAATATACTCCACAACCAGGTCAGGGAAAAGACCTGGATTCCCCTCCTGACACATGATTTCCAATCGTGGAAACAGGACCGTATCCATCATCCTTTTCTCTCTCTTTTCTCGCGCGGGAAGGGAACGCCTGATTCCCGGGGCTTTTACAGTTATCTCAGATGGCTCAATCACAAAGGCAAGCTCGATCACTATCTGGATCGCAGCATCTCCTATATTTACATGCGCGACCTCGGCAAAGCCCTTGACTCGCCCAAAACGCAGAACAGGATCCGGCGCATTGTTGAAAGTTTGAAAGATTACCTGACGCATTCGGCCCTGGCGGAGGGAAATGAAATTGAGGTTTTCAGCATGGCCGGGTTGTACCGGGAGGCCCAGAAAGCAGGCATTGAATCGGCAATGATCTGGGTGGTCGATAAACTGAAGACGGTATCCGACAACATTCCGGATGGGATGGATGCAGACCACGCCAAGCGGAAGCTGATCAAAATCATCGCCGGTGTATTAATGCATGAGCTTGAAGAGATGGACAACAGCGAGGGGATTTCTCCTGAAGAGCGGTCACGGCGGCTTGATGAGGCTGTCAGGCTTGGGTACTCGTATGGGCTGACGTATCCTTTCATTGATGACCTTCTGGATGCAGATGTATTGTCTGATAAGGAGAAGGGGCAATTTTCCAAAATGATACGCACCACTCTCACAACAGGATCCGTACCGGAATTGGGGGAGTGGGCCGGGGGTAACATTCACATTGTCCGCTATATCCATTCGGAGCTCAGGGAGGCCTTTGAGTATATTAGAGCCCATCAGCGGCCGGAGAAGAGCAAGTCCTTTTTTGAGCAGGCCTATATCTTTTTTAATGCCCAGGAAGTTGACCGGATGAAGGACTTATCGAATGAGGCTTACACGGATGAGGAGCTTTATGAGCCGGTCATTTTGAAATCGGCTTCGTCCCGGTTGGTTGCCCGGTCGATCCTTGGCGCTCCAGATGATGAAGGATTTGACAGCAGGACATTTTTCTACGGGATATACAATCAGCTGGCGGACGATTTTACCGATATGTTTGATGACATGGAGGCTGGATCGGTTACGCCGTATACCTATTATATGAAATACCGGGATAAGCGCAGCGATCTCATCAATCCATTTGAACTGTACTGGACGGTCATTTCCCATCTGGTCCATAACGTGTATCACTCGGACCCAAAGACGCGCGAGGTGATTCTGGACCGGGCCATAAACGGCCTTAAGCGATTTAAAAAGCGGATGGGAACCGTCACATACAATGAAGTGATGGCGCTGTTCGCTTCAGGAAATCCCGAATTCAATCGTGTCATCCAAAAGATGGTGCGGAAAGCGGATGATGTGGATTTCTTTGATAAGCTGCTGCGGGACCATATCCTGGACATTTTTAAAAATGAGCGGAAGGAGCAGGAAGGCTTTTTACATACAATCGATACGGTGCGTGATGAGATCGAGGGAATGTTGAACATCCGGGAAACAGAGGATGATTTGCCGCTGAAAGAACCAATTATTGATGCGGCGAATTATAGTCTTGAAGGCGGGGGGAAGCGGCTGCGGCCGATTATGACCTGGATCATGGGCATTGAAGGATACGGATTGGATCGGCCGGCAATCGTGCCGCTGCTCAGGTCTTTGGAATATATGCATACCGCATCATTGATCTTCGATGATCTGCCGTCGCAGGACAATGCGTCCATCCGCAGGGGGCGCCCAACGCTGCATTGTGTCCATAACACTGCTATAGCAGAATTGACCGGCCTCTTCCTGACCCAGAAGGCAACTGAAGAACAGGCCTCCCTGGATCAGTTTGATCCGAAAACGGTCCTGAACCTGATTCATTATTCGGCCAGAGTTACAGGGCTCATGTGCCAGGGTCAGGCGATGGACCTTAATTCCAAAGGCAAGCAACTGACGCTGGAACAATTGAATACGCTGAGCTTCTATAAAACGGGCATCGCATTCGAAGCTTCCCTTGTTATGCCGGCCATTCTCGCCAATGCAGGGGAAGCGGAAATGGAAGCTTTGAAAACGTTCGCCCATCACAGCGGCATCGCATTTCAGATTAAGGATGACTTGCTTGATGTCGAAGGGGATGTCATTGTACTTGGAAAACCTGTCGGGAAGGATGCTGAAAACCATAGTTCGACCTTTGTATCGATCCTGGGGGAGGAAGCTGCCAGAAAAGAAATGTGGGAGCATTACTGCCTGGCGGTGGAAGCATTGCGAGATGTGCCCCGGAATACATCTTTTTTTAAGCAGATGTTGAGTTATATTGTGAACCGTGATTATTAACGGCTAAACAGGGGCGAGTCTTCCGAACAGCCGCTCCCTGTTTATGTGATGTGAAATCGAACAGTGCCAGGCTGACTAAGAGGGTTCAATAAAAAAAGCACAGGGGAAAACCTGCGCTTTTTTTATGGTCTATTTAACTTCCATATTTTCTGGTTAAGATTTAGGGCAAAGGCGACCCATAAAATATAAGGGATCATGAAGGTGCCGGCGGTTTTGTCTTTCTGATAGTACTTATATGCAGTGCCTGCGACAGCGGGCAGGAGGGCAGCGATATCGGCCAGCGCCGTTCCGCGCAGCTTCCATCTGAAAAAGAGGAATGGCCAGAGGTAATTCAGCCCCAGCTGGATAGCATATAGAGCATTCGCTTTGCTGGTGGGTGCCTCTTTCATGGAAACTCTGTAGTTTGCTGTTCCCATCATCGTATACAAACTCGTCCACACAACCGGAAACACCCACGAAGGAGGGGAAATATCCGGTTTCTTGAGCCTGGCGTAAATCCTTTTGCTGTTTTTGGTGGCGATCAACCCGGTAATCATCCCGCCAGCAACTGGAATGAGAATCGATTTGGCCAATTTGGCTTTATCTATCTTGCCGTCTACGGTAAAAATGTTCATAGCATCACCTCTTTTGCTGTTACTATCAATGTTTCCGAAGGACCATTCAGAGAAACATTTTTAGTGTCTTCCGCTTTTTGAATTATATTGATAGAGGCCCTCTTTTTTGTCGACAAAAAACGACAGGTGACAGGCACCTGTCAGGTCAAATCCACCTGCTCACCTACCAAAATCGCAACCGCGAGCAGCAGGACGATGATTCCGACAAAAACGATTGACAGTCTCCTTGATGTATTCGCCCGTTGCACTTCTGTCCATTTGATTGGCTGGATTCCGCTTAAAGAAAAGATAATAATGGCAGCAAGCAAAATCGACATTACGTTCACCAACAGCAGAAGCATTGATCCGTATGCTTCCCGCCACATGCCGTCGCCGATTGTTGTTCCTAGTACAACGGTGGGAGGGAGCAGGGCGGCAGCGACCATGACGCCGACAAGCGAGCCGGGCAGCCTGCGCAGAATCGATAGGGCACCGGCTGTTCCTGATGCAAAGGCAAGTACAATATCGAGCAGGTTCACGTGCGTGCGGGATGTGAATTCATGTGTATCAATGGAGACAGGCAATACCATGCTGAATAAGATGGAAATCAGGATGATGATGCCGATTGCAAAAGCAAAGGTTCCCAGTGATTGAATAATGAGCCTGTAGTTCCCGAGGATGGCGGCAAAGGCCACGGATATGATCGGACCGAGCAAAGGGGCTATCACCATCGAGCCAATGACGATCGCTTCACTGTCCCGGAGGAAACCGACAGTCACCACAACGGCTGAGAGGATGACAAGCAATGTGTAAGTCAGATTGATTTTGCTTGATTTTTGGATGACCGACAGCAATTCCTGCCTGCTCACGCGCTGAAGCAAGTTCGTATCTTCAGGCTCCTTCTTCTTCTCCTCTTGCTCTTCCTGTTCCCCGTTCTGCCTGGTGAGAAAAGTCTGAACAGGGAAAAGCAGAACGTTAAACCCGTCGATCACATTGACGCGATTTTCCAGATAATCAAGAATTCCTTCCGTCTCGGTCGACTTCACCAGAATTCGAATTAGTGTATAATCATCGGTTTCATTCGACACCCAGTAAGATTCATGGGGAAATTCCTGCAAGGATTCATTCACTTTTTCAAAGTACTTTTTCGGTACATACGCTTCGATCAGCTGGACTTCCATTTTGCTCCACTTCCGCTTCCGGATTTTATGTAATGTATTCACTAAAGGTCTGTATTACAAGTTATACCCTGTCCTGCCGAATACATAACTGCTTCAGGGACGGAAGGGAAGCCCTGTGAAGAAACCGTCTAAAAAGATTTCGGATAATACCCTCTTTGAATATGTGTAAAATTCGTGAAAACATTTTGACAAAACCGTGAACAACTAACATAATATGGGATAAGGGGGGTGGCGGAATGGACCCGAAAGCAAAAATCTTGCGTGCTGTGAGAGTTGCCGGCAGCACGATACTGATAACTGGCATGATGATTATTTTGACAGGTTTATATGTAAGCGATTACAATGTGATGGTCCCGATTGGCATAGGTACGGCGATGGGATCCATTTTCATATTTTTGATGGGGGTCTTTTTCGTGGCTTCGGAAGAGATGCTTGCCAGAAGGGAAAAGGGGTTCGCACTGGAGGAAATCCAGACAAAAAAAAGAGTGCCGGCTCCAGCACTCCGATTGGTTTATTCATCTGAACGAAAAAATAAAAAGTAATCAGAAAAAGGGTTCGCCGGGAAAGCTGTTTCCTGCTCATTCCGCGACAGAACCCTTATGGTATTTCATCTACATATCCCACACCATCGCAAGCAATGTTCCGAAGATGGTGACAAGCGCGATGATCAATGCATAATAAATGTTCGTATAGATGGCGCCTTTATCATCGGTTTCACCGGCGTGCATGAAGACGATGAGCTGCAGGCCGGCCTGTATGAATGCTGTCACCAGCAGGATGGTCATGCCGATGGCAAACGGCATATTGAAGAAATAAACGGCAAGGGCGACAACGGTCAGCACCAGTGAAAACATAAAGCCCATCACTTGTTTCAACGGGAATAATTCTTTTATCATTTACATCATTCCTTTCAAGTAGATGAAGCTGAAGATGAAGATCCACACGACGTCAAGAAAGTGCCAGTAAAGCGAGAAGATGAACGCTTTATTGCCTGTTTCGTGCGTCAAGCCCCGTTTTATCACCTGTATGAAGATTGCGAGCCCCCAGAACAGGCCGAACGTGACGTGGGCCCCGTGCGTTCCGAGTGTTGTCAGCAAAATCGAAGTGAACGCACTTGTTTGCAATCCTGCTCCGATATGCACATAGTGAACAAATTCATAGATTTCAACGGCCAGGAAGGCCATGCCGAGAATTAGCGTGATGCCCAGGAATGCGAGCATCGCTTTTTTGCGGTTGATCCGCATGGCGTGAACGGCAAGGCCGATCGTGAAGCTGCTTGTCAGCAGGACGACCGTTTCGATCAATACCGGTGTGATTTCGAAAATCTCGGCGCCGGAAGGGCCTGTGCCCGTCCGGTCGGCGAGTGTGAAATACGATGCAAAAAGAGTCGCAAACAGCATGATTTCCGCACCGAGGAAAATCCAAAAACCTAACACTTTCAGCTGGTTTTCTTCTGTTTGATATTCATATGGAAGCGAGTGATCGATTTTCATTAGTTCGCACCCCGCAATTTCGTTTCAGATTTGTTGATTTCTTCGACGCTGATGTAATGGCCGTGGTCCTGTTCAAACGACCGGTATGCCATTGTTCCGAAGATAGCAAGCGTCGACACGATGACTGGAATCCATAGTGCGAATACGAACGAGAAGCCCCAGACGAAGAACAGGGCGCTCATGATGAACGGAAGCCCGCTGTTATTCGGCATGTGGATGTCCTCATATTCCCCTTCAAAAAGCTTATGGCCGTTTTTCTTTGCGTCCCAGAATGTCTGGTCTGAGCTGACCTTTGGCGTGATTGCAAAGTTATATTCCGGCACCGGATTGTGGGTAGCCCATTCAAGCGAACGGGCATTCCATGGATCTGCACCGATATCTCTTGAAGCGTAACGGGTGCTGTAGTAAATGTTATAGACGATCATGGCAAAGGCAACGGCAAGCACGACGGCGCCTGCCATTGAAACCATGTTCCAGATGCCGAAGCCGGTTTCCGCCGAATACGTGTACATCCGGCGCGCCTGGCCGTCAAGCCCGGAGAAGAACATAGGCATGAACGCGGTCAGTGTGCCGATTGCAATCAGCCATGCTGTCGCTTTGCCGATTTTTTCATTCAAAACAAATCCGAACATTTTTGGCCACCAGTACGTGAGGCCGGCAAGCATCGCGAATACGACGCCAGGGATGATCACCATGTGGAAGTGGGCAACCAGGAACATCGTATTATGGTATTGGTAATCGGCCGCTGACATCGCCAGCATGACACCGGTGACGCCGCCGATCGTAAACAGCGGGATGAACAGCAGGGAATAGAGCATCGGTGTCGTGATTTCAATTTTCCCTTTCCAGAGGGTGAAAAGCCAGTTGAAAATTTTCACCCCGGTCGGAACAGCGATCAGCATCGTTGAGATAGAGAAGATGCTGTTTGTCAAAGCGCCCTGGCCCATTGTGAAAAAGTGGTGGACCCAGACGAAGAAAGACAGCAGGGAAATCGCGACCATCGACCAGACCATTGTGTTGTAACCATACAGGTTCCGGCGGGCGAACGTCGAGATGATTTCGCTGTAGATGCCGAATGCCGGCAGGATCAGGATATACACTTCAGGATGGCCCCATACCCAGAACAGGTTGGCCCACAGCATATCCATGCCGCCGTTTGCTGTTGTGAAAAAGTTCGTCGCAAACAGACGGTCCATCGTGCCCATTGCAAGGGCGACAGTCAGGACCGGGAAGGCGAACACGATAATGACGTTCGTAATCAGGATGGACCATGTGAACATCGGCATTTTCATCAGTGTCATGCCAGGCGCCCGCATTTTCAGGATGGTCGTGATGAAGTTGATTCCTGTCATCAGCGTGCCGATGCCGGAGATTTGCAGGGCGATCATATAATAGTTTGTTCCGACAGAGTGGCTGAAATCATTCCCGGCAAGCGGAAAATACGATGTCCAGCCGGCATCAGGCGATCCACCGATGACAAACGAAATATTGAACAGCATGGCTCCGAAAAAGAACAGCCAGAAGCTGAGTGCATTCAAGCGCGGGAACGCGACGTCGCGTGCGCCGATTTGCAGCGGCACGACAAAGTTCATCAGCGCGATGACAAACGGCATCGCCATGAACATGATCATGACAACTCCGTGCGTGGAAAAAATTTCGTTATAATGCTGGGCATCCAGCAGTTTATTGTCCGGGACGGCAAGCTGCGCGCGCATCATGATTGCATCGGCACCGCCGCGGAACAGCATGAGCAATGCCGAAATCAAATACATGATTCCAATCCGTTTATGGTCGACGGTTGTCAGCCATTCGCGCCACAGGTAGCCCCATTTTTTAAAATAGGTGAGCCCTGCGGCGATGGCGATCATCGTAAGGCCGATCGCAACCATTGATGCGTAAATGGCCGGACTCGGATGCGGGACGGCAAATCGATCAAAAAAGTCCATTCGGGATGGCTCCTTTCCTTTAAAAGGTTATTTATTCGTGAGCGTTGTTGTGTCCTTGGTCATCTTGCCCGCCTTCTGATTTCATGTTGTGATGCATTGGCGGCGGTGAGAAGTCAAGATGCGTTCCGGTGAACGTCATCCGGCCGAGATGGCCCGGCTTCAGAAGCTTGTCGAATTGCTTTTCTGTGAGCGGTTCGGCCGTTTTGTGAACTTCATCGACCCACTCATCAAATTCCTTTTGCGGCATCGCTGTTACATTGAACGTATTTTCAGCAAATCCTTCACCGCTGAAGTTCGCATTCCGCCCCATGAATTCACCAGGCGCATCAGCTGCCAGATGCAGGGTTGTCACCATGTCAGCCATGGCATATTTCTGTCCGCCGAGCTGCGGAATCCAGAAACTCGTAATCGGCCCGAACGAGTAAAGCTTAAATTCTACAGGCCGGTCGGATGGAATATACAAGTAGTTGACCGTTTCGATCCCCTGTTCCGGGTAGCTGAAATGCCATTTCCAGTTGGATGAAGAGGCATAGACGGTCAATGGTTCCTTGTCTTCGTATCCTTTAGGTGTTGCCTCGACTGCGTAGTTGGACTGAACATTGATGACGGAGAGAAAAATGACAATTACGATCGGAATGCCGATAAAAATAGATTCAATGACTTTGCTTCCTTCGATATGCGGTGGTTCATAATCTTCACTTTGATTGGATGCTCGATATTTCACTAACATATATGCTAAAAGACTGAAGACAACGATGACGATACCAAGCATGATCCAGATGGACAGCATGATGTCGTCTGCCTGGATTTTTGCCTGCGGTCCTTTCGGATCAAGTACCATAAGCGGTTCACAGCCTGCCAAAAAAGCTGTGATGGCGAGCAAGACTGCCAAATACATCCGTTTCATCCACATAAGGCTTCTCCTTTCGTGCACTTTATTTTTTATAGTAAACAACATGTGTATGATGTTTAATCAACGCTATCTTAATATCATAAATAGCCTGAACTCAAATGTTTGTGCTCCGTGTCACAAAAAGTTCATGAATGCCTCACAAGTGTGTAACAAATTTCACATAAAGGTGGAAATTTCGAAGAAAACGTAATAAAATATATTATTTTACGATTCACATGTGTGGGGTTATTTTCCAATAATAAGCGGTTATCTGTCAGAAAGAATGTGCTTATGGCATACAGGAAGTTTTGTGGGGCTTTTTAAAGAAAGTAATTGATTTTACACATTGTCGGGGGCGATTTTTTAAGCGGTTTTGTCCCAGGGTGCACTTTCAAGGATGAATACTCAAGAAGCGTTCCTCTAATTTAGGCCAGGCCGCAATTGCATGTACGACTAACAAGAATCCCACCTCTAATTAGACCAGCGCGCATTTATAGGGACAATTCTTTATAAATCGTTCCGGTCATACCGAAAAAGCTTCCCATTCATGCATCCAAAAAAATAAATATTATTTAAGGGATGAAAACTGGGGGAGATTAGTGTGGTTTGGCGTTATGCCGGGAACATAAGAGTAAGGACGTTATCCACTTTGGCCGGAATTTTTTACGGATAAAAGAAAAAGCTAATTGATAAAAGCCGAAAGAAGAAAAGGGGATTTGATGACAGAGCGAAAAATAACGACAGAAGCAGGTTGGAATTTCGAGAACAGTTATACACGGCTTCCGGGGACCTTTTATTCAATGCAGGACCCGGATCCTGTACGTTCACCTGAGCTGGCTGTCTTCAATGGGCCGCTGGCTGAAGCGCTCGGATTGAACGCCGAATCGCTGCAGAGTAAAGATGGGGCGGAAGTGTTTGGCGGAAACCGCATCCCTGATGGTGCATCGCCGCTTGCTCAGGCCTATGCCGGGCATCAATTCGGATATTTCAATATGCTCGGCGACGGCCGTGCCGTGCTGCTTGGTGAGCAGATTACGCCAGAAGGCGAGCGGGTCGATGTTCAGCTTAAGGGTGCAGGCAGGACCCCGTATTCGCGCGGAGGCGACGGGCGTGCGTCACTGGGACCGATGCTGCGCGAGTACATTATGAGTGAAGCGATGCACGCGCTCGGCATTCCGACGACCCGAAGCCTGGGGGTTGTGACGACTGGTGAATCAGTGGTTCGGGAAACGATGCTACCCGGTGCGGTTTTGACGCGGACAGCAGCCAGCCATTTGCGTGTCGGCACGTTTCAGTATGCAGTGCAGTTTGGTTCGAAAGAGGACCTGCGCAATCTCGCTGATTATGCAATAGAGCGGCATTTTCCGGATATTGAAGAGGGTGAGGGCAAGTACCTTGCACTGCTTCGCGGAGTGATCAAACGGCAGGCTTCGCTTATCGCCAAATGGCAGCTTGCCGGTTTTATCCACGGCGTGATGAACACCGACAACATGACGATCAGCGGCGAAACGATCGATTACGGCCCGTGTGCGTTCATGGATAACTATGACCCGGCAACAGTGTTCAGTTCGATTGACAGGGAAGGCCGCTACGCCTACGGAAATCAGCCTCCGATCGGCGGATGGAATCTCACGCGCTTTGCTGAAACGCTGGTGCCGCTGTTCCATGACGATCAGGAGCAGGCTGTCGAGCTTGCGCAGGATGAGCTCTCTGCTTATCCGGAGTTGTATCGTACCAGCTGGCTTGCAGGGATGAGAGCGAAACTCGGCTTGTTCAGCGAAGAGCCAGATGATGAAGCGCTTATAGAAGACCTTCTGAGTTTAATGAAGAAGCATGAGGCGGATTATACCAATACGTTCGTTTCCTTAACGTTTAAAAGGCAGGTGGATGGTGCCCTGTCTGGGAATCTGGAATATACGAAGTGGCATGAACGCTGGCATGAGCGGCTGGAGAGACAGGACGAATCGAAAGAGGCTGCGCGGGAGCATATGAAAAAAAGCAATCCTGCGGTAATCCCGCGCAATCACCGGGTTGAAGAGGCGCTGGATGCTGCGGTGAAAGAAGGGGATTACAGCGTGATGGAACGGCTGCTTGATGTGCTGGCAAATCCGTATGCACATACGGATAATCAGGCGGAGTATGCCAGGCTTCCGGAGCCTTCGAATCGGGTTTTCCGGACATATTGCGGAACTTGATTGACAAAAAGGTGCCTGGCCTCCGGCGCATGAATGCATCGGGGGCCAGGCGTTTTTTTACCATATAGGAAATTAGGGAGTGTTTCGGCGCAGCAGCCAATTTTAAGAATATAGATAAGGTCAACGAAGCCACTATCTACGCCTTTAGGGTTGCTAATTGGCGAGTTATCTTTAATTGGTAAGAATGTATAAGTTTCAAGCAAGGTCAATGTCCAGCTGCGGCGGGCAATCGTCATAAGCATTTCACCTCCATGAAGGGGAAAAGTGCCCTTCCTGGTTCGGCCCTGCTTATGCGTACGCCGCTGAACAAGGGATCTCCGCACTTCGAGATGTCCAGCTCCAGGCGCCAACGGCTTACGTCATAAGCGGTGATCCCCTCCGGAAGGGAAACCCGCCTTCCTGCGGGTACCCCCGCTTATGCGTACGCCGCTAAGCGGGCGCCTTGCGCATTTCGTGTGTCCGGCTGGGAGCCAGGGTCTAGCGCCATCCATGAAAGAAGGAGTTCCCGCGTGAAAGCCGGGCTGAACGGCGCGAAACAGCTGCTCTGGCGTGAAAGTTGGCCTCTACGGCATGAAAGATGGGAGATTACGCGTGAAATAGTGAAGGTTTGGCGTGAAAGAAAACGGATCCCGCGCGAAAGTGAATCCCTCTGAT
This sequence comes from Bacillus marinisedimentorum, assembly GCF_001644195.2. Classification (NCBI taxonomy): domain Bacteria; kingdom Bacillati; phylum Bacillota; class Bacilli; order Caryophanales; family Bacillaceae; genus Bacillus; species Bacillus marinisedimentorum. Next base: position 46,906 of record NZ_LWBL02000040.1, read on the forward strand.
TGTAATTGTTCGCATACGGCGTGAAAAGCCGGGGATATGGCGGGAATAAACAGTCATCTGGCGTGAAATACGAAGAAAAGGAATAGTCTTTTTATAAAATGAGACAAATCTGGCAGGTTACCGGGCCTAAATGGATCTGAGTGATCCTGTATATGAGTGTATAGCCCGGTTTTGGCCGTCAGCTTGCTTGAAACGGTGGAAGAACGTGCAAATTTCTATGCCCGGTTTATTCAGGCTGTACTGGTCTGGCACCGTATTGGGTTGTGGGTCGGCTGCTCTACTCCAGGAGGGAAAACCGCATCACTGCTGATAACCGCGCTTATGCGTATGCTGATAAGCGGACGCCTTGCATTTTTTTATAGGATATTTTTGTCAACAAATCGACTATAATTTTAATTGTATTCACCATACATATATGTAAAATGAAATTATATATGAAAGAAACAAGGTGGTGAATGCATATGAAAATTAAAGTTATTGCGGCTGTCGGTTTCATTTCTCTTCTGCTGGCTGGGTGTGGGAATGATGAAAGCAAGGCGCCTCAAGAAAGCGGAGATGTAAACGTGAAGGAATTGGTGAGTGAGTACAGTGCCGCTGACCTGGACAACCAGTCGGCCTCCATCACAGCCACTGAGCTCATTGTGAAGGACAGTGACGGAAGCCAGACAGCGTATGATTTGCCTGCAGAAGAATTCTTTGTCTCAATCGCACCGTATGAAAGTCAGACCCATCCATGAACATTCCATAGCTTGACAGGTTGTCAAGGGGAACTGGCGGATGAAGAGTTTGACGTATACATTGAAGACACAGAAGGTAACGTAGTTGTGAACGAAACAATGAAATCACAATCGAACGGATTTATCGACCTGTGGCTGCCGCGGGATAAAACGTATAAGACGAAAATTTCGCACGCAGGTAAAACAGTTGAATCTGAGATTTCGACTTTTGAAGATGACATGACTTGCATTACAACGATGCAGCTCCTGTAAGGCTTAGAGTATAAAAACCGAATGGATTATTATTCGTTAAAAAGCTCCTTTTGCAAACAACGCAAAAGGGGCTTTTTTTGTTTTTTTATCGGCTAGATCAGCTTCGAGGACATAGCGCTGGGGTGCAGGGCCCACATAGCTCTGGTGACAGCGAGCACCTGCAGCGAAATATCAACGGCCGCATTTAGCAGAGCTTTTTAAGAAAAAAATTTCAATTAAAGATGGAAAACGCACTAATACTGTTATATAATAATCAATAAATTAGTATATTGTTATATAACATAACGAACGGTAATTAACTGAAAAAAAGAAAGGGGAAAGAATTGGATGACGAAAACAGAATCGATCGCACGCAGAATATTGGGCTGGAAATTGAACAGGTGGGACCGCTGGTTCGATTATGAACAGGGGGAATTCATTTACACGGCAGACTTCCAGCCTGAAAAAAATCTTGATCATGCCATGCTTGTTGTGGAGAAGCTTAAAGAGGTCGGCTACCGGTTTTCAACAAACGGTGTTTCAGAGGTTTCTTTCAATGATGTCAGGGATAACGGTGAAACACTTGCACAGGCTATCACCAATGCGGCTTATACGCTCATTCAAAGGAGTACGGTTGCTGATAGTGTGAGTGTCGGCCAAAAGCTGTATTAAGACAGGGGCGGTTCTTCTGCTTTCGTATGGGAGCGGAAGACCGTCTTTTTATTTGGGTGCCTGACCCCCGGTGCGTTAAAGCGCCGGGGGTCAGCTGCGTTTACGGGGTTCTTTTCAATATCATTGGCGCATACACATCATGATGACAGAGTCCGATGAAAGGTGTTGGGACATGCATGAGATGTCATTGATGTCGGAAATTGTACAGCTTGTTTCAGAGGATGCGGAAGCAAGGGGATTTGCAAGAGTCGATCGGATTGAGGTGGTGATCGGGGATCTATCCAATGTGCTCGCGGATGCTCTTGAACTCGCCTTTTTTCACTTCCGGAAAGAAGGCCGGGGCCTTCTTGCTCAAGAGTCGGAATTAAAAATGATCCGGGAGCCGGCAGCGGCAAAATGCCAGGCATGCATGCACGAATTCGAACCGGATTACAGGATCGCCCTTTGTCCGGTGTGCGGGTATACCGATTGTTTCCTTCTCGCAGGGGAGACATTCCGGGTGGAATCTTATGAAGGAAGTGATGAAGATGAAAGTTGAATTGCGTGAAGATGTGCTGAAGGATTTGAATGCGGCTGCCTGCTTCAACAGGGAGTCGTTTCTTGATAACCATACGCTTGTCATCAATGTAATGAGTTCTCCTGGGGCAGGAAAGACGACGCTGCTTGAGGAGACGGTGAAACGGCTGGCGGATGAATTCACGATCGGTGTCATCGAAGGGGATCTGGCGACCGACCGGGATGCGGAGAGGCTGCGTTCACTCGGCGTGAAGACAGTACAAATTAATACGGTAGGCGGCTGTCACCTTGATGCCCGGATGGTCGCGAAAACGCTGCCGGAATTCGACCTTGATGAGATCGATGTCCTTTTTATTGAAAATATCGGCAACCTTGTCTGCCCGTCCGGTTATGATCTCGGCCAGCAATATAAAGTGGTTGTGCTCAGCGTCCCGGAAGGAAACGATAAAATCCCCAAGTATCCAGTCATGTTCAGGAGGACCGATATGACGATCATCAATAAAATCGATCTTCTCCGGTATGTTCCATTTGATCTCGAAACTGCTGAACAGGACCTGAGGGCAATCAATCCACAAGCCCGATTCCATACGCTGTCCGCCCGGACGGGTGAGGGGATGGATGAGTGGATCGGCTGGATTCGGGAAGCGCACCGCCAATGCGTAAAGCCCTGAGCATTGTTGTAAAAGGGAAGGTGCAGGGGGTCGGGTTCCGCCCGTTCATTTATTCGCTATCAAAAAAGTATGGGCTGGACGGCACGGTCCAGAATAACCTGGGCTGTGTCACGATTACGGTTGAAGGGGATGAGGATCGGCTTGATTCGATGGTAAAAGAGCTTGAGGCATCGCCGCCTGTACTGGCTAAAATTGATGAGGTGAAGATCACACACATCCCACCGTCCGGCAGTAGGGGATTTGCGATTATTCCAAGCCTGCATGAAGGCGATGCTGTACCTATGGTCCCGGCTGATGCGGCCGTTTGCCGTGATTGTTTGCGGGAAATGAATGATCCGGCTGACCGGCGGTTCGGCTATCCATTCATTAACTGTACCCAATGCGGTCCCCGCTACACGATAATTGAAAAACTTCCTTATGACCGCTCATACACAACGATGCGGGAGTTTACGATGTGTCCCGAATGCCGGGAGGAGTACGAAGACCCGGCCGACAGGCGCCATCATGCACAGCCAACCTGCTGCCCGAAGTGCGGGCCGACAGTCAAGCTTCTGGATCGGAACGGGGAAAACCTGGCGGAAAACAGTACGGCACTTGCACAAACAGGTGATTTCCTGAAACAGGGGTTCATCATCGCCATCAAGGGAGTCGGGGGCTATCATTTGGCCTGTGATGCCCGTCAAAAGCAGGCTGTCGAGCAACTTCGGCTGCTCAAAAAACGGCCGCAGCGGCCGCTTGCTGTCATGGTGAAATCACTGGATGCGGCCGCTGCGTTTTGCCAGTTTTCAGAAGAAGAAAAAAGGTTTCTGACCGGGCCGGAAATGCCGATAGCAGTGTTACGGAAAAAGAGAGAATGCCCATTGCCGGACGCAATTTCACCGGGATTATCAACGATTGGTGTCATGCTGCCATATACACCGCTGCACCATCTCCTGTTCGAAAAGAGCGGCCTTGACTGCCTGGTTATGACGAGCGCCAATCTCTCCGGCATGCCGATCCATTACAGGGACGGCATTTCGGATGTGCTGGGGGGCCTGTGCAACTATGTGCTGACGCATGACCGCGAGATCCATCTGCCCATCGATGATTCGGTTGTCCAAAGTGACAGGAAAGATCTCATGATGTTGCGGCGGGCCAGAGGATTCACCCCTGAACCGCTCAAAACGAAAGCTGATGTTGACAACATGATCGCTCTCGGGGGAAATCAAAAAAACACATTTTCAATCGGCAGGGAGCATCACATATTCATGAGCCCGCATATCGGCGATCTCGAGAACGAAGAAATGATCCGCTCGTTTGAGGAGCAGCTTGCTCATTATAAAAAGTGGCTGGATGTCCGGGAGGTTCATGTCGCAATTGATAAGCACCCGCTTTATGCGACAACTGCAATTGCTGAAAGGATGGGCGCCAACATAATTCCTGTACAGCATCATCATGCCCATCATGTGTCATGCATGGCAGATAACGGACTTGAAGAGCCCTGCCTGGGAATCATTTTGGATGGAACGGGATATGGAGAAGACGGCACGATTTGGGGGTTTGAGTTCCTGTATGGTGATGCGGGTGGATTCGAGCGGCTGGCCTGTTTGCGCCCTGCACCTCTGCCGGGAGGGGAAACAGCGGTGAAGGAACCGTGGCGGGCGGCGGTCGGGATGCTGCTTCATTTTTGGCCAGAGGAGGGGGAGGAGTGGGCAAATGCGCTTTTCCCTGAAAAGAAGGCACAAATCCGTACTCTGCAGCAGATGATCAAAACAGGACTGAACTCGCCGATGGCAGGAACAGCCGGCCGCCTGTTTGATGCTGTAAGCGCCCTGCTTGGTGTTTGCAAGGTGTCAACATACGAAGGGGAAGCTGCGGTAAAATTGTCGGATTTCATGAATGGGGCTGAACCAGAAAGGCAAGAAGCGGCGGTGTATCCATTCCGCCTGGGAACGGAAAGGGGAAGTCCTGTCCAGCTCGATCTCTCACCGATGATCCGCCAAATTATCGCCGATCACCTGGGCGGAGTGCCGTCCTCAACAATCATCCGTAAGTTCCACGAGACGATTGTTGCAAGCTGTATCGATGTTGTACGGGCACTGATGAATCAGCGCCCCGGTCTGAATCGGACCATCGTCCTGTCAGGCGGATCTTTTCAAAACGCCTATCTTGCCAGGGAGGTACACAGGCGCCTCGGACAGGAAGGCTTTGGCGCCTTTACCCATCAAAACGTGCCTTGCCATGATGGGGGTTTATCTCTTGGCCAGCTTATTATTGCCAGTGTGAAGAAAGGTGGTGCCTGACCTCCGGCGCGTTAAAGCGCCGGGGGTCAGGCACCGATAATGGAAGGATGTGACCGTTATGTGCCTCGGTGTGCCCGCGAAAGTTATGGAAGTGGAGAAAGGGCAGGCGCTTGTCGATGTGATGGGCTCCAGGATGATGGCAGGGATCGTGTTTGTCCCGGATGTTCGGGTCGGTGATTATGTTCTGCTTCATGCCGGACAGGCAATGACCATTGTCGATGAGCGCTTTGCGAATGAAAGTATCAAGGAGTGGAGGGAAGTGCTTGATGGCAAGTAAGGACTCGTTATCTGACCCTGTCTTGATGAGAAGATCGGCTGAAGCCGTTATCGAACTGGCCGGGAAGGTGAAAGCCGAACTCGGCAGAATTCCGGTTTTTATGGAAGTGTGCGGTTCCCATACGATGGCGTTCGCCAAATCGGGCATCAAAGCAAGGCTGCATGAGGATGTCCGCTTGATTGCCGGGCCGGGGTGCCCGGTCTGTGTAACGGACCAGAAATCAATTGATGGCATGATCCAGCTGGCCGAAGGCCCTGACAGAATTCTTTGCACGTTCGGCGATATGATGCGGGTGCCCGGTTCGAAATCAACGCTGATGAAGGCGAAAACGAATGGCGGGGATATCCGGGTCGTTTACTCGCCGCTTGAAAGTGTGAAGCTCGCCGAAGACAATCCCGGCAAGGAAGTCATCTTTCTCGGTATCGGCTTTGAAACGACAATCCCGATTCTTGCACTCGCTGTTGATGCCGCGAACACCAAACTGCTGAATAATTTTTCGGTCTGGATGGCGACGAAGCGGGTGGAGCCTGTGATGCGGGCCCTTCTCGATTCAGGTGAAATGAAGCTCGATGGGTTCTTGCTGCCGGGGCATGTTTCTGTTGTATCTGGAGAAAGGAGCTACCGGTTTTTAGCGGACGAGTACAGGATGCCGGGCGTCATTTCCGGATTTGAGCCAGTCCAGCTTCTAAGCGGCATATATAAGCTGCTGGAGCAAGTCCTGGAAAAAAAGGCTGGCATCCTGAATGATTATCCTGCCGTCGTGACGGAAGGCGGGAACATTATTGCCCGCAAATATATGGATAAATACTTTGAACCGCACGCCGAGGCCTGGCGGGGAATGGGGGAAATCCCGGACAGCGGTTATGTGCTGAAAGACCGGTATGCCCGGTTTGATGCGAGAAAAAAGTTTGCGGTATCGGTGAAGAAACCGGGGAAGTCGCCATGCCGGTGCGGTGAAATCATCCGCGGTTTGATCACTCCTGAAGAATGTGCGCTGTTCAATAAAGGGTGCACACCGGCAAATCCGGCCGGTCCGTGCATGGTATCGACGGAAGGGACATGTGCTGCCCACTATCAATATATGAGGGAGGAATAACAGTGGCCGAGCGGATCAGTCTTGCACACGGCGAAGGCGGGGAGCTTACACACCGGCTGATTGAGGATGTGTTCGCCCCGGCATTCGGGCACGGCGGACAAACGCGATTTGATGCCGCCAGCCTGCACGGGGATTTGGGGCGGGTTGCTGTCACAACGGACAGTTATGTCATCAGGCCGCTGTTTTTTCCGGGGGGGAGCATCGGCAAACTGGCGGTTACAGGCACTGTGAACGACCTTGCTGTCTCAGGTGCCGTGCCGAAGTTCCTGACGGCAGGTTTCATCATTGAAGAAGGATTCCCTCTCGCAGATTTGAAAAGAATTACTGCTGATATGGCAGAAGAAGCGCAAGCAGCAGGTGTATCCATCATCGCCGGTGATACAAAGGTCGTGGAAAAAGGCGGTGCTGACGGGTTGTTCATCAACACGTCCGGAATTGGCTGCTTTCCTCAACAGCGGCGAATCCATCCGGATGCAATCAAGGAAGGCGATGTGGTCATTGCAAGCGGGACCATCGGAGATCACGGTATTGCCATTCTCGGAGCACGACAGGAGCTTGGGCTGATGATGGCAGTGGAAAGTGATTGTGCTTCCTTGAACCATCTCATTCAGGAACTGATGAAGGAAACGGACGGCATCCGGCTGATGCGCGATCCAACGCGGGGCGGGCTGGCGACAGCGCTAACCGAGTTGTGCGAAGACTTCAGGATGACCGTTGAGCTTGATGAGTCAACCGTGCCGATCCGGAACGATGTCCGGGGAGCATGCGACCTTCTTGGGTTCGATCCCCTGTACCTCGCAAACGAAGGGAAGGTCGTACTTATCGCAGATGAAAAAGATTGCGATCGTATACTGGAGAAAATCCGGCAACATGAAAGGGGGAAGAACGCTTGCATGATCGGCCGCGTCACATCAAGCGGGGATCCAAACACCGGTAAATTGCTGCTGAAAACACCAATCGGCACGACCCGGCGCCTCCAGCGCCTGGCCGGCATGCTTCTGCCGCGGATTTGCTGAATGGCCGGGCGGCTGTCCCGTTCCGGTGATGCAGTCAGGTGTCTCTGTATGCTTTTCGAATGGTTCTCCCGGCCTTTGCATAAGATGAAATGATACTTACATCACGAGGAGGACCCCATGCGAAATGTACAGTTGCTCAGATTGCAGCTGAATCATCTTGTCAGCCAGGCCCGCCATGATATTTATACACTTTCATCCGTTAGTGATGAAGCAACGAAGCGGCAGCTTCTGCAGCGGCTGTGGGATGCGCTGTCCACCATTCACTTTTTGAGCGAGCTGCTCGCCGACAAAGCGCAGACGGCACCGCTCCCACAGCAGCAAGCTCCTCAGCCGCAGCCAATCCAGCCGGCGGCAGATTCACCACAAATCCCGCCAATTACGCCGCTCCCCGGTCAATCCCCGCCCCAGCAGCCGCAGCGAACATTCTCCGCTGCCGAATTGGCGACGTTTGACGGCAAAAACGGCCGGCCTGCTTATGTCGCCGTTAATGGAACGGTTTATGATGTGACGAACAACAGGGCATGGGCGGCTGCGACCCACTTTGCCCTGACAGCAGGTAAAGATTACACGAAAGAATTCGCTTCGTGCCATGCTGGGCAACAATCAATTTTGGCGACATTGCCAATTGTGGGGAGGCTGGTGTGATGGAAAAGAAGGTGCTGCCGCCTGAGCCGCTGACGAACGAAGCGATCGCTGAACGGCTGAAAAATACGGCGGTAAATCGGCTTGATGATGGGCTCATCAAGAAACAGAATCTCGTTTATTTGGAACTGAATGGCTGCTCCGGCAACATCATTTCCCTGTTGAATGGAAGAAATCCCGATTTTGCTTATACGCTGAATTTGATGGTCAACCTCCGTTACAGTAACAGTCTGATGGCGGCTGAAGGAGAACAGGCTATTAAACAACTGCTTGAATCACTCGATGAAGATTTTATACTGGCCGTCGAAGGGGCGGTTGCCTTGAAAAACAACGGCCTGTATAACGTAATCGGCAGCCTTGACGGCAAGCCTTTTACCGGGCTTCAGGCCGCGAGAATGTTCGGGGAAAAAGCAAAACACATACTTGCCGTCGGCGCCTGCGCCACACATGGAGGCGTTTCAGCGGCAAAACCGAATCCGTCCGAGTCGGTCGGACTTCAGCAAGTCCTGCCTGATAAGCCGATGATCAAACTGCCCGGCTGCCCGGTGCACCCGGATTGGTTTCTTGGCACACTCGCCCACTTGCTGCTGTACGGAGAGCCGGAGACCGACAATCTCGGACGCCCTCTCATGTTTTACAGTACACTCATCCACGACCGCTGTCCGAGACGGCCGTTTTTCGACCGTGGCATTTTTGCGGAAAAGCTGGGTGATAAAACGTGCCTGTTTAAGCTGGGATGCCGCGGGCCGGTCACACGGATCGATTGTCCGACTCGGCAGTGGAACGGCCACGTTAACTGGCCGATCGGTGACGATACGCCTTGTATCGGCTGTGCCCAGTTCGGGTTCCCGGATGCGATGGCGCCGTTCATCAGTTATGACACGACAAGGGTGGTGGAGGATGAGTAAACGCATTGTCATCAATCCGCTGACACGCATCAGCGGATTCATGGAAATCGATGTCACTGTCGAGCAAAACCGCGTTGTTGAAGCAAAAACGAAAGGTAACCTGTTCCGCGGCTTTGAACAGATGCTCGTCGGCAGAAGCCCATTCGATGCCGTCTATTTTACCCAGCGAATTTGCGGCATCTGTTCGTCCGCCCACTCTATGGCGTCCTCATTGGCGCTTGAAGATGCGCTCGGCATCACACCGCCTGAACAGGGCAGATACTTGCGCGACATTATCCATTGCTGTGAGTTTTTACAAAATCACATCCGCCATTTTTATCAATACACTGTCCCGGATTTTGTGAAAATCGAAGGGAATGTTCTTTTGCAATCCGACCATGACGACTTCAGGCTTCCGAAAGCGGTCAATGCCCGCATCGCAAAACATTATTTCGAGTCGCTTGCGGTCAGCCGATCGGCGCACGAGATGCTGGCAGTGCTTGGCGGAAAGGCACCTCACAATCACGGTGTTTTCATTGGAGGCATCACCACTCAGGCGACTGCAGAAAAAGTCGTCCACATTGATTCCCTTTTACAAAAAATCACTGTTTTCATTAATGAAAAAATGATTCCCGACGCCTACGAAATCGGCCGGTACTATCCTGAGTACTACCGGTTCGGAGGCGGGTATGGCAACTTGCTGACATACGGGGCGTTCAACCATTACGATGACCTGCCGACGCTTTATGTCGACCCGCTTGTCTCGACAATGAAAACAATCGAACCATTCGATGAACAAAACATTGAAGAGAAAATCGACTATTCCTGGTATACCTCAACCAATAGCACGTACAAGCCGGATAAGGAAACGGCGAAGCCTGACCAGGATAAGCCAAAGGCTTATTCATGGGTAAAAGCACCGCGGTACCGCGGCCTTCCATTTGAAGTAGGGCCGCTCGCAAGACTGATCTTGAGCGATGCTTATGATGGCGGCATTTCTGCGATGGATCGGACAATCGCACGCGCCCTTGAAGCAAAAAAAATCGCCGAAATCATGCGTACCCTGCTTGAGCAAGTTATCCCTGGTGTGGACGTCCAGAAAAAATACAGCCTGCCTCAATCCGCAGCAGGAAGGGGGCTCGTCGATACAACCCGGGGAGCGCTAGGCCACTGGCTGAAAATCGAGGACAAAAAACTGTCCTTTTACCAGATCATCACGCCGTCGACTTGGGATTTTTCCCCTCGGGATGACAAAGGCTTCAGGGGCGTCGCTGAACAGGCTTTAATGGGAACACCGATTGAGAATCCGGACAAACCGGCGGAAATCGGCCGGATCCTCCGCTCCTTCGATCCATGCATGTCCTGTGCCACCCACATTTACAGCCCGGGCAAACAAGTCAAAACGATAAAGGTGTTATAAATGGGAGACGTCCTTGTACTTGGAATTGGTAATCAACTCATGATGGATGACGGCATCGGCATCTATCTTGTTGAAGAACTGGAGAAGCGGTTCGGCGAATCGAACATTCGTTTTGAAATAGGTGAATCCGATATCGACTATGCCTTTGAACAGATCGAAGCTGCCGACTTCGTCTTGATTCTCGATGCCATATATGCCGGCAAACGACCCGGCGAAGTTTCGGTCTTGCCGCTATCCGGCCTGCACGAGAGCCAGCCGCTCGGCATTTCTCCACACAATCTTCACCTGTTCCAGATGCTGCATCAGCAGCGTGAAACAATCAAAGGCTTTCTTATTGGAGTGGAACCCGGCGAAGTGCGGTTTCACATGGGGCTGAGTGATGTGGCGGCGGAGAGGTGGGAGGGGATTGTTGACGAGGTAGCGGAGACGTGTGCCGCCTTGCTCAAGCAGGAGGAGGGTAGGGCTTCCACATCCAAATAGGGGCTGTAGAAGAAGGTCCTGCTTTACAAGCGGGAGACGAAAAGCAATCTGGAAAAGGCGGCAGGCCTTCACAGTGTATGGTGATGGTTTGGCGCTTATTTTCTTTATCTGTAGAAAAAGACATATGGCGTAAGTATGGTACAGCGTAAAGGAATATCATTTTGCAAATGGAGGGAAGAACTTGAAATACGCCAATGTCATTGACTTCTTTTCAAGAAAAAGCTATCCGAAACTTGCAGCACAAGATTATGGCCGCAATGATGAACTTGCTGAAAAACATGGGACTTATTTAGGCTGTTTGGGTGGGAAGGACGCTCAAGCGATTCGTAATTTAACGTCGGAGATGGGCTTCAGGCGTGAACAGCTGGATCAATTAACGATTGAATGGGAAGGCCTTTTCAATGACCAGCGTGCGCATCTCCTATATTGTTTGGACTATTTGAAAGTACCAGAGATCAACTTGGAGAAAGATTCCGTCCTGGTTGATGAAAGAGGGCATGTGTGGGTTGTGTACGATGTTGAGAAGGTTAATAAAGGGTATGAGGAGTGACATCAAGTTGAATTGGGTTCATGATGCCACACTTCCTCAAATGTGAACTTTGCCAAAGCCGCCCTTAATTTATGTCTGCCATTTTACAGCTGTGACGATTGTGCCTATTTCAGGCGACGAGTCTATTGCAAATTCATCCATCATATTTTTCACGCCCGGAATGCCGGCACCGAGGCCGCCGGAAGTGGAATATCCTTTTTTTAGGGCTTTCTGGATATCCTTGATGCCGGGTCCGTTATCCTGTGCTGTAATTTTGATCGCTCTTTTTCGATGGTCTTCGATTGTTTCAAATTCGATTTGGCCTTCCTGGGCATACCTGAATATGTTTCTCGCCAATTCCGAAGCTGCGGTCATGACTCTTGTTTGATTGATCCTTTGAAAGTTAAGCGTTTGTGATAATTCTCTGCCGATCTTCCGTGCTGCCACAATATCTTCTTCTTTACGTATGTGAATGATGACAGATTTGTCCATGGTTTCGTTCCCCTTGTAAAACAAATTTCTATAGCCTGCCGGCAAAAATTAAAAAAGCCAAAAAGAAGGGTGCTTCCCCTTCTTTTTGGCTTATGTCCAGTTCTATTGCCTGGCTCATTGCTGCCGTCATTTATGCGGTTTTATGATAAATACCTGTACACTTTTGTCCTCCGGATAATTCCATGAGACAAAGGCTTCTTCAATATCTGCACTTAGATAAGCTTGCAGTTTGTCATTATGTTCTGATAATCGCCGTTTTTCCAGGTTCCGTTTGGCGATGGTCAGTTGCTCAGCGAACCCCTGCTGTATCAATTCTTTTTCAACGGCGATCAAGATTTGGTGCCGTGTAACCAGAAGTGTCCGCGGATTGGGCATGCAGGAGAAAATCTCATCCGGAGCCTTTTGGATGTTCTGGCTTATTTCAATGATTTCACTGTGGATTTCTTTCTGGCCGGAATATGAACAGGCGGTGTGATCATGGTCTGTATCCGTGATTCCGACAAGTATGCCGGAATGACTGTTCAGATTCCAGTCATAATAAAACTCCTGCATTTCCATGGATAAATGTACACTGATGTATGCTCTCACTTCTTCTTCAAGGGTGGGCATCAGCATATCACGAATTTTTTGCACATATTTGCTTTGTTCGTTATCCAGCAATTTGTGTTCCATCGGTGCCAGAAAGTCTTTGATATATACCGTTATATAGGGTGGAGCGATCGTGGCATAGACGCCGCCCGGCCCTTTGCCGAAATGCTCCCTTAACAGCCTGCCGGTAAAGCTGCCCAATGCCTTCTCTTCATTTGTAATGGCCACTTATCTCATCCTTCTTTGATATGCTGCTGCCCGAACGATTAAGGCTTTGCCATGATATCTATTAATAGCGTAACATTTGTTCGCATTCTTGACAATTCGCCATGGGGACTTGGAATCCTGCCCTTTTCCATATATTTCTTTTAAGTAATCATTTTGTAATGAACGAAGGTGGTTCCCGGACGGTTGCTTTTTCTTTCATTCCGGCCCGGGAAGGGGGAAGCTGGCAGAATTGGCGGTAGGAATAAAGGCATGTCCGATCAGTTGCGGTATAAGTGATGGATTCGAAATATTACATCATTCTTACAGAATAGTTCATAACCAAAAATTGGGACAATACCGGCATAATAGTCTCCATTTCCTGTTAAAACGACAAAGTTCCTCCAGTTCTGTTCGAAGAGCTATGAACAGCAACCAGACAAGAGGAGGAACGACGTTGACTAACATCGTAAAGAAATTATTTATTGCAGCATTACTTGCAGCGGGAGTGGGTATTGCTTTTCCGGCAGCGAGTGAAGCGGCCCTCGGCGACCGCATGCTGGCAGAAGGCATGTGGCATGAGGATGTAAAAGAGCTTCAGCAAGTGCTTTTATCTAAAGGATACTTCCCATATCCGAAAGACACAGGATACTATGGCCCGGTTACAACCGAGGCCGTTCAGGGTTTTCAGCGGGATAATGGATTGAAGGTGGATGGCATTGCCGGACCGGACACGATCGGCAAGTTGAAAGTGACCCGATACGGCGATATCGGACAGCCTGTCATCGGTTTGCAGAAATCACTGCAGGCAGCCGGCCTTTATGACGGGAATATCGATGGTATTTATGGAGGCGGCACAAAGGATGCGGTCATCAACTTCCAGAAAAAACATGGATTGGCTGTTGATGGGATTGCCGGTCCGCAAACCCATGCAGCACTTCGGAATAAAGTCGGTACTCCTGGAACGGACGTTATTGAATTGAGCATGGAGAGCACAGCCTATACCGCAGATTGTGAAGGCTGCTCGGGAACGACGAGAATGGGCATCGATCTGGCGAAGTATGGCGGGGATGCCAAAGTGATCGCTGTCGATCCGGCCATCGTTCCGCTTGGCTCAAAAGTGGAAGTGGAAGGCTACGGTACAGCGATTGCAGCCGACATCGGCGGGGCGATCAATGACTACAGCATTGATGTATTCATTCCGAACCGTGACGATGCGCTTAAATGGGGAAGGAAAAATGTGAATGTGAAGATTTATCAATAACCGGGTGTCTTGCTGAGAGGGTGATTTTATAATTCAACTTGCAACCGTACCATAAGCGGTTCAGCCGTTTATGGTACGGTTCTCCTATTGAACGAAGCTGCCGATTGCATCAGGTATGGATAGCTTGAGTCAATGCCTGATCGGCGGAATGGTGATGGCTCCCTCATTTTTTAAAGAAAGGTGCAGTTCTTGATTGCGATTGATAGAGGCGAAGAAAACCTGGTTGATATCGGCAACCCCTTTACTGGACAATTGCTGATTCAGCCATTGTTGATCCAAATTGAAGTCTTCCAGGACGCCAGAATAGACTTTCCCTTCAACAATGACCGGGAAGGCAATGGGCGATTCGGATTTTACAATATTCATATCTTCAAGCGTAACTATATTTTTTTGTGGTTTTTTCAGCACACTAAGCGCTCCATTTGCTTCGATGACCGCTGTTTCCACATCATTGATATCAAAAACACTTTTTTCCCTGAGCATCTGCAGGACGTTGTCAATGGAATAACGGATATTCTTCAGGTTTTGATCGAGAAACTTCCCATCCTGAATGACCACTGTCGGTTCAAATGTAAACAGCCTGCCTGCCTTCCGGTTTGAAATTTTCCAGCGGGCTACGATTTTTTGCAGCAGGGCTATGGCGATGACCGCAACAGCAGTAGGCATGTGGTGAATATCCGGATCGGCAATATCAGCCCCGACTACAGCACCTAGCGTCACAACAATCAAAAAGTCAAACACAGGCAATTCCCCGATGGCGCGCTTTCCCATGAACAGAGTGACCGCCAGCAGCAAAGGCAAAATCGTAACAATCCTCCCCAGCACCAAAGCGATATCCTTCAAAAACTCCATCAAACCACCCCACTTCCTATACACGTTATCTCTTTCGACATGATTCATTACCATCCTTACCAAAAGAATGGAGATGAATACGGTATGTCGTGGTGACAGGCACCTGTCGTTTTTTGTTGTTTCACAGAGGTGTTTCACAGCAAGGCCTGTCTGTCTAGAATAAGATCCGGAACCCCACTGCTGCAATACTTCAACCTCAAAAACTACTCTTCCGCCGCAGAGCCAATTTCTTGAACCCTCTGAAAGTGAACCCGATTAATCTTCGACATACAAATGGTCTTGGGCTGCGGTTATCAGACGAGGGGCAGTATTATTTCCAACTCTAATAAAAAGGTTCTGCTATTTTATAAAAACTCATGGTAGGATAAAAGCACATAGGAAAAGATGCCTAAAAACCCCATACTCTGGAAAGGTGTCTATGTAATATACCAACGTGAAAAGGACTGAAACAATGACCAATACGCCAGAGATAGTTGAAGCAAGGAAGCGGCTGGCGGCAACACTCAGCCAATTATCTGCCAATCTGCAAGATGCGATTAAAGTTGAGAAGGGATTATCCGGTGCGTCAGTTGCAGGGATGATTTACGGAAACGTCAGCAATGCGAGCACGATTTACGGCATGGATAAATTCAGCACGCCGAGAGGGCACGGTTTTGCTGCGGAACGCGCTAACCACCTTTTTGATAAAGTAACGGGAAAGGATGCAGCGATTTTAGGGGATGACAATGCGAAATTTGGTGCGGACCGGATTGTTGACGGCGTGAACATTCAGTCGAAGTACTGCAGTACCGGTTCCAAATGTATTCAAGAGTGTTTTCAAAACGGGAAGCTGAAATACATAAATGCGGATGGCTCTCCGATGAAAATAGAGGTTCCTTCCGATAAATACGACGCCGCGGTTCAAGCGATGGAAAACCGGATTCAGCGGGGTGAAGTGCCGGGCGTCACGGATATTGGTGAAGCGAAGAATATTGTCCGCAAAGGCCATTTTACCTATAAGCAGGCCCGGAATATCGCCAGGGCGGGAACGGTCGAGTCGATCACGTATGATGCGGCGAATGGCGCGGTCATTGCCACCACTGCCTTTGGCCTCAGTACAGCTTTAACGTTTGCGACATCTGTCTGGAACGGCGAAGAGTTCGATGTTGCGCTGAAGTCCGCCACCTATTCGGGGCTGAAAGTCGGCGGAACCACCTTTGCGACTGCCATTTTGGCGAGCCAGTTATCAAAAGCAGGCTTAAACAGTGCATTAGTGGGGAGCTCGGAAGCGATTGTCAGCATGATGGGCCCGAAAGCGTCAGCTATGCTCGCCAATGCTTTCCGGAGCGGAACGAATATTTACGGTGCAGCTGCGATGAAGAGTGCGGCAAAATTGCTACGGGGAAACGCCATCACAGGGGCAGTTTCTGTTGCTGTCCTATCCTCCGTGGATGTCGTCAATATTTTCAGGGGCAGGGTGTCGGGCGGACAGCTGTTTAAAAACGTGGCCAATACCACCTCTACTGTGGCAGGCGGTACAGCCGGATGGGTAGGAGGAGCTGCTGCCGGTGCAGCGGTTGGGTCGGTCATTCCCGGCATCGGTACGGCAGTCGGCGGCTTTGTCGGCGGCCTTGTTGGCTCGTTTGCAGGCGGAAGCGGCGCAGGCAAGGTATCAAAAGCCGTCCTGAATGAATTCATTGAGGATGATGCAGAAGAAATGGTGCGCATCATAGAAAAAGTATTCACTCAAATTGCAGAGGATTACTTGTTGACTCAGCAAGAAGCGGAAAACATTATCGATCACTTGAAAGATGATTTGTCAGGCGGCACGCTCAAGGATATGTTTGCCAGTTCTGACCGGGAAAAGTTTGCCCGTACGATGATGATGCGTCATGTTGAACGTGAAGTGGAGAAACGCGAGAAGATCAGTTTGCCTTCTGATGTGGAGATGCAAAGAGGGCTCAGGAGTGTGCTGGAGGAAATGGCGGATGAGATTGCCTGATTTCCTTCGTCAAAAGTGCCGGGTCCTTATGTTTGAAGGGCCGGGCACTTTTGCATTTGGAAGTTGTTTAGAAAGGGGAAGGTAATTTATTCCTTTTTGTCGAATTCCAGTATAGGGCCGACAGGTTTCTGAATGGTTAATGGAATTTTATTAAAAGGAGCGCCTATGAAGTTCGTTTTAAAATCGCTTACCGTCATTGTTATTTCGTTTTTGGCAGCAGGTGTCATTACCGTTTCGGTTTTTTCACAAGACGGGGAATTGGGCTTGTTAGCGGGTCTTGGTTTCATGGTCATTTTGCTGCTGTTGCTTCTTGTCAGCTTAGCCGGCTTGATCAGGGGGCGTGTCAAATTTTTGCGTATAAAAGGACGCTGGGGTGCTGTCGGATTAGGCGCGGCATCCATTCTTTTCATGGTGTACGTGACTGGTGTTGTCGTTATCAATATCTCTCTGGTTGAAGAAGTGATTGGGAGAGGGGCAAGTGTTAAGGAAAAGGCGGACTTTGTGTTCAGCCAGCTATCCCCGGATGCTTATGCTGAAACGCTCATTACAACCGAATATAAAGAAATATCAATTCATTACCCGGCAGGAGATGAAAAGACAGTCGAAGACATCAAGAATCTTTATCCGACAGCGAGGAAAAAAGCGGATATCGTGTTTGGCAGCGAGACTGCCGATGCATTTAAGATCATTATATACAACAGCAAGGAAGCGATGGATGCCAGCTCGAACAATCCGGATTTCGGCGGTTTTTACGAGCCTCACGATAAGTCGCTGCATATCTTGAGCACCACGGTTAAGAATGGATGGGGTTTTGAGAAGACGCTTATCCATGAATATGCTCATTACCGGATGTTTGAGTATATGGAGAAGCATGATGTGAAAACCAGTACGATTCCGCAGTGGTTTATAGAAGGTGTTGCGGAGGTTGTTGCCATGTGGGATATCTCAGGCGAGGATCCCGCAGATAAAGAAGTGGATCTATCTCGCCTTGAGTCAAATTTGGATTTTCATAGGGTAAGAAAAGAAGGAATCGATACATATCTTCAAAGTTATTTCGCAGTCCAGGAACTCGTCTATTCCCATGATGAAACGGTGATAACCGACATGTTAAAAACCGCAGGGGAGCAAGAATTTGAAGAGGCTTTTCAGATGATACACGGGGAGCCGCTTAAAGATTTCCAATCCAATTACCTTGACAGAAGAAGACGGATTTCGGACCTGATGAATCAGTATTACGGCGAGCGGGGTCAGAAAAAATTCAAGCAAGCTGAGGAGGTGCTAAGGGAAATGATTGAACTTGCCCCTCAACATCCGTTTGCTGCCCGCGAACTTCCTTATACCTATATTAAACAGAAAAAATTCAAACAAGCGATTGAACAAATGGAAGAGAACATCCAGTCAGCTGATGGTCCATACTCCCATGAATTCGAGATGCTGGCTGAGCTGTACCTTCTCTTTGATCCGGCAAAATCACTGGAATATGCTCAGCGTGCAAAGGACCTGTCCGGAAATAAAGGGCGAAAGGATTCCCCTCATGAGCAATTGGTGGATGCATTGCAGCAAATAAGTTCCGGTAATGCGATATCGGGCTATGATCTGTTGTTTAATGAGGGTTTGATTTCTTATAAAGAGATCGAACAGGAAGTGTATATACGGCTGCAGCAAGGAAGCGAATGATGGGTGGTGCAGACAGTGGAGAAGGATGATCAGCATGGCCTTCATATTTCGGTGATTTTTATTTTACTGGGCTTGCAATACCTCTTCGGGTTTTCAGAGGCAGTTTTCTTGCTGCTGGTTATTTTGTATTCATTCTTTTTTTATGTAGTGCTGATGAAAAAAGGGGTCTGGTCGCGGGAAGTGGCGATTTTAATCGTTCTTTTGGTTTTCCTTTATTTTTTTAAATAGCAGAGTTGGCTGGCCCTGTTCTGTATACATTGAAATTCAGCGAGGTGGATATGCAATGACACGAAGAAACCAGGAATCCTTCCGGGGATGCCTCCTCGGCGGCGCAATCGGTGATGCCCTTGGCTGGCCTGTCGAATTCCTTTCCCTGCAAAACATTCAACAGCAATACGGTCCTGGCGGCATTCAGGATTTGCTTCTGGCCCCATCTGGAAAAGCTGAGATTACAGACGATACGCAAATGACCCTTTTTACGGCAGAAGGAATACTGAGGGCTCAAACAAGGGGCATTTTAAAAGGGATCACCCACCCGCCGTCCATCGTGTTTTATGCGTATCAGCGCTGGCTGCTGACACAGGGGCATCAGCGAGTTGCGGAATATGAGTGGGCCTATGACGGCTGGCTGCTTGAGATGGAAGAACTTCATGAAAGGCGGGCGCCGGGGAATACATGCTTGACTGCGCTGTACAGCAGAACCCAGGGCTCGATGGACGATCCGATCAACAACAGCAAAGGCTGCGGCGGTGTGATGCGGGCTGCGCCTGCCGGGCTGTTTTATGAAAAAAAAGAGGCGTTCAAGCGGGGAGCAGAGTTTGCGGCGCTGACGCATGGACATCCATCCGGGTACCTTTCAGCCGGTGCACTAGCTTTTCTGATTTCATCTCTTATCGGTGGAACGGACATTGAGACAGCGGTTGCGGATTCGCTTGCCGAGCTTCAACACTATCCTGAACACGAGGAATGCACAGCAAAACTGGAGAAGGCGGTGGAGCTTTCACACAGAGACTTTGCTGATACAGAGGCGATCCAACAGATTGGCGAGGGCTGGGTTGGTGAAGAAGCGCTGGCGATATCGGTTTATTGTGCGCTTAAGCACCGGGATGATTTTAAAAGTGCGCTGATCTCAGCTGTCACCCATAGCGGGGATAGTGACAGCACGGGTTCCATCACCGGGAATATCCTCGGGGCTTATTTGGGGCTTAGCCGGATTCCGGCAGACTGGGTGGAGAAGGTTGAGTTACGGGATGTTTTGATTCAGGCCGCTGATGATTTACTTGGTGGATCCGAAGGCGAAGGTGTTGATTGGGACCGCTATCCCGGGTACTAGGGGTGGAGAGACCGTTTGAATCCTCAACTTATTAAAAAGGAACTTGGTGCATGTTTCGCCGGAGAGGGTGAAACATAGACCTTGCAAAATGACTTTGAAGCGAGGGCTTCATGAATGTTATGGAAAAAGCTCTGCGGTAAGGGTGATTAACGGAGTTCGAAATCACCAAGACAGTTCAAATAGCCGTAGAGGAAGCGATTGTCAATTCAATGTTCAAGGCTGAAACGGTCGAGAAGCAGAAAAATGAGGGAGGTGCATGAGCGTTTGCTGGATCGGATAATGGAAATGATGAAGTGAAGATGGGGAAGAGGGTGCCTGGCACCTGCTGCAGTCAAAAGATTGCGGCGGGGGTCAGGCACTTTTTTACCCTATAGGAAAGGGGTTGGATTTTCAGAAGGGAGTATTCCAACGCAGCGGCCAGTTTCAAGAAAATCGATAAGGGCTGCTGCGCCTCTGTCTTCGGCTGAAAGCTCACCATTCGGCGAGTTTCTTTATCTTCTTAAGAGGAATGGAAAACACATTTGGTGCAAACGATATGAATATCCATTGATGACGGAAGCTCCTGCCCGGTTTATTGAAAGTTGGTTTACGATTCGGTTAAAACAGGGGACATTGCCTGATCTTTTTTCTTCTTCCGGGCTTTTTAGGTGCTCGGAATGGGGCGGTTATTCTAAATACGGCGATTGGGAGGAAGAGGGATGAATAAGTTTTTATGTCTGCCGGCTGCTGCGGTACTGGCACTAATCTTGATTGCAGGCAGTGACGGAGGGTCAGGTGCGGCTGCGGAAAATGACCCGACCATGGATGATGAACCGTTTCACGTAGTCGGGCATCGCGGTGTGAGCGGGGAAGCACCTGAACATACATTTGCCGCTTATGATTTGGTGAAAAAGCAAAAAGGCGGCTACTTTGAGATCGATCTCCGCATGACGAAAGACGGGGAATTGGTTGCGATGCATGATGCCCGGGTTGAGCGGACGACAGATGGGACAGGAAAAGTCCGTAACAAGACGATCAAAGAAATCAAGGAACTTGATGCGGGTTCCTGGTTTAATGAAAAGTATCCTGACCAGGCAAAGACAGCATATGAAGGATTGAAAGTCCCAACGCTTGAAGAGATTTTCCAGCGTTACGGGAAGGATGTAAGATACTACATTGAGACGAAATCACCAGATGCATATCCGGGTATGGAAGAAAAATTGCTTGAGTTGATTAAGGAATACCAGCTGATGGGTGAAAGCGAGGAATCCAGCAATGTGATCATCCAGTCTTTCAGCAAGAAAAGTCTCCTGGCTATTCATGAACTGGCCCCTGAACTCCCGCTTATCCAGCTGCTTTTATATGTTCCGGATGGAAAAGGCAGCTATGCTGAAGTCAGCGGCCTTACTTCTTCACCGGATGTTATAACAAAAGAAGAACTGGGAGTCATTGATGACTATGCGGTTGGTATCGGCATGAACTATATGTACAACGGTAAAATGGTAATTAATGAAAAGTACGTGCACAAGGCCAGAGCGCTGGATATGCTTGTCCATCCTTATACAGTCAACGACGAAAAAGATATGGAAACGCTGATCGATTGGAATGTTACAGGCATGTTTACAAATTATGTGGTGAAACTGGATAGCACTTATAAAGAAATCCTCCATAAACAACTGAGGATGAAGAAGAAATCTGAACGGGGTGCCTGACCCTGCCTGCAGAGAAAATTGCGGCGGGGCCAGGCGTTTTTTTTGTCATGAAACGTTCATTTAATCGTAAAGGAAACAGCAGCCGCAAGAGAGAAAGGTTCATTGGGGAAAAAAGGATGAGGAGGGAACGCATGGATTTTTTCGAAATACATCAAGGGCTGCCGAGGGAAGGCCCGGGGGATAATGAGTCGACAGCGTTCGCGTTGAGGATGCTTCGTAATCTGCCTTCAGAGGTTAGAATACTGGATGTCGGCTGCGGGCCCGGGATGCAGACGATTGCACTGGCCAGGCAGATTGACGGGAAAATTACAGCTCTGGATACACATCAGCCATTTCTGGATGTGCTCGCTGCAAATGCTGAACAGGCAGGGATGGCGGATAAAATTGAACCAATAAATGGATCGATGTTCGAGCTGGATTTTCCGAAAGAGAGCTTTGATGCCATCTGGTCTGAAGGTGCCATTTATATTTTAGGTTTTGAGCGCGGCCTACAGGAGTGGAGAGAATTCTTAAAGCCCGGGGGCTATGTGGCCGTAACCGAACTGTCCTGGCTGCGGAAGGATGTCCCTGAAGAGCCCCGGCGCGTCTGGGCAGAGGATTATCCGGGAATGAAAGGGATTGCTGATAACATTAAAATCATTGAGGAATCCGGGTATGTTCCAGTGGGCCATTTTGTTCTGCCGGAATCAAGCTGGTGGGAAAACTATTACCTGCCGCTGCTCCAGAGAATCGGGTATTTAAGGGAAAAGGCCGCAGGCGACCCAGGGGCGCTGGCACGATTGGATGAATCGGAAAAAGAAATCGATCTGTACAGGAACTACTCGGATTATTATGGTTATGTATTTTATATGATGCGGAAAGTTTGAGCGGTGCCGTTTCGAGCGGTGCCTGTCACTTGTCGAAAAATCTTTCAGGGACCCTGTTCCATGGACGCGCCATGATCTCCTATCAGCTAAGACCGTAGGCTTCACCAGGCTGTACCTGCCGGATTTTCAAAAGCATAAGGGGGCAATCAAAATGGAAGTAATGGAAAAGGCCAGAGATCAAGTCATTACTGCCCAAACAGTACTTATTCCCTTTGGATTGTCATGCAACCCGATGAGGAAGCTGGCAATCATCAACTTTGAAAAGCATCCGGAAGAAGTATACAAAGGATTGGAGCTTCAAAATTTTAATGACGCGGTCTACGGCAACGGGTATCGTGTCATTGCCTACCGGTTAGATGGATATGTCGATGTGTACGATGATTTGAAATTGAACGATATTGACAGCGAAACCTTTGAAGTAGCGGGAAAAGGATTATGCGAGCGCAAGCGTGTTGATATGGAAAATGTTTTATTCGAAGTGGAAGAGGGCTGTGCAACCATTGCGTTTTCGTTTACGGATAAGTTCGGGAGAAGAATAGCGGCCAGTATTCAGGAATATGCGGCGAAAGAGAGCAGGGCGATGAATCTTCTTGCTCCAATCGGGGCATCAACTGAAAATCCTTCCTATTTGCCGCTGTTCTTTTTACATGAATTTGATTTTATTCGAAAATGGAAGACGGATGTTAAACTTACGATTGATGGAAAAAAGATAAAACAGGACAACTTCCCGGTTCGGGCAGCAGTGAAAGATTTTCAGCGCCGATATTATTCGCGCTATACCCCGGATTGCCAGATCATCGAATTTGCCCGTGCCGGCACAGGTGTCATCGAGGAATGTATACCTGATGCTTCCGGCCAGGTCATAAGCGGCGCCCTTAAATATAAGTACCGCAAAGGTGTATTACATAATATCAAGCTGAAACATCCAAGTCATTCATTATCGCTGAAATTCGGCCTCGGTTTTCCTGATATCCGAAATATTGATCACGGTCCCACATACCGGGATACTTTTAAGATTGTCGCAGACGACACGATGGGATATGTTTCAGGCGAATATTCAATTAAAAGAGAAGGTGATTCAGCCAAAATCGAACTCATTCCATCAGGAGGCTGGACGCCAGTGCCCAATTCGTTTTTAACCAACATACTGTTAGGCGAAAAGTCTATTTTTTGCAGCTGGCCCAGGACCTACAAGTATACCCAGCAGATCGATCTTCTTACACTTGAATCGGTTTCACGCTGGGAAAGAACCCCTTGATGGCAGTCTGGACGGCAACCACATGTATTACATAATGGAAAGAGCCCGGCAATCACCTATTAAGGCGGTTGCCGGGCTTTTTTGTACTCGACAAAAACCGACGGGTGACAGGCACCTGTCACTTACGCAGACGTTTTTATTCTGCTTCCGCATCCGCAGCTGATGCTGTGTTTAAGGGTTTTTATGGGGGCATGGCATTTACCGCATATTTTTTGTTTAATCTTCATGCTATTCCCTCCTCATTATTCTTTTTGCCGAAAGGCTCATCCTGCGGGCACACATGGCGGCGATGAAGGTGGTCATCACCAACCGCAGCACCCGGGCCTTATCAGTCTGCCGTCCCTGTTCGATCATAGGATTAAAGAACTTGTTATGTTAATGATAACACCTTTCAATTTACAGTCAATACTATATTATAATTATTTTAATTAACGTTGTTTATCAATGCGGTGACTACCTATAAACATATTGGGATTTTTGGAATGTAAAGGCTATTTTTATGAAGTTATGTTGTACTGCTTTAGATAAGAAACAGAATCTCAATTGAGAATTAGGGGGTTCGACAAATTCCGGCAGGTGCCTGTCACCTGCCGGAATTTGTCGTTAAACTTTCCTGCGGTTTCTGCCGATATAAAAGGTCAAGATGCCCTGAATATAAAGAGAAGGGGGAAGGGAAATGTATTGTTCTCAGTGCGGATCAAGGATTGAGAAAGATGCGAAGTTTTGTTTTAAGTGCGGGAAGAAGATCGAGGTTCCACAGGAGGAAATCGCGCTGAGCGAGTCGGCGGCAGCGGTGGCGGCTGACCGGCCTTATCGGAATACTGCTGAAGCGGACCCCGAAGCATATCAGGAAGATGAAAAGCGGTATGCCGGGTTCTGGGCCCGGGTCGGAGCCGTTATTATCGATTCGGTCATCTGGGTGGCATTTTCGGTGTCGGTTGCCTTTTTGCCTATAGATGAAGAGTTATACGGAGTGATGGGGTTTTTCATCGCCTGGATGTATTATGCGCTGCTGGAAAGTTCTGCATGGCAGGGAACAATCGGCAAGTTGGCGATGGGGATTGCGGTTACGGATATGAATGGGAATCGGATTTCGTTTATCAGGGCAACATTCAGGTATTTTTTCCATTTGTTATCAGCCCTGACCATGATGATCGGGTACTTGATGGCCGCATTCACTCCGAAAAGGCAGGCGCTGCATGACATCGTGTGCCGCTGTATGGTTTTGAAAAAATAACGAACAGGGGAGCAGGAAATGGCACGTTTTATCTTATTTTTGGCCGTCGCCGTATCGACCATCCTGGGAGCGGTGATGATTTCGGATACGAATGGGGTAACGGGCTCTGTGGACAATTCGTTTTTCAGCGAATCCCGGCAGACGTATATGATCGCCCACAGGCACTTTGGAAGCGGCCCGGGTGTCGGCAGCAAAGAGGTTAAAAAGTTTGAAGAGTACATAACGGATTATGAGAGCAGTGAATTGACCGGTGAAGAGGCAGAAGTGTACAGGCTGATCGTCCAGATTATTTTGGATGTGAAAGATCATGATGAAGCCGGTAAGGCGCTGGATGCTGCAAGGCAAACAGATGACCGGGAGACGGGACAGTACAGTATTGAGATAATGAGGGATGCAATCGGCACGTTTCTTCTGCACCGGCAGGAACTGGGCAGATACATGAAATTGCCGGACTTCGAGCGTCGTGCCGGGCAAGATGATTTGGCGGTTGGGGAAGAAAGCGGCGGTGAAGAAGAGCGTCAGTCAGTCGAAGCCGAACCGCCGGAAGAAACGCAGGAAGAAACACAGGCAGAAGCAACGGCAGAACCTGATAAAAGCAACGCTGCTGGAATCCAGGCGGAAAAACCTGATACTGCTGAGGCGCCAGTGACGGAAATGGATTTGTATGAAGCCATTGACGCAGGTGACATAGACGGTGTCAGGGATATGCTGGATCAGGAACTGAATGTGAATATCGATCTAGCCGGCACACGCCCGTTGTTGAAAGCGGTCTGGTTTGGCGAGATTGGAATTGCGGGGCTGCTTCTTGAAGCAGGTGCCGACCCCGATTTGGGAAGTGCCCAAGAGGATTTCATACCGCTCGAGGCAGCAGTGGAGAATCCGCCGCCTGCAAAAAACAAACCAAAGTCAGACGAGGAGCGGGTGAAGCTTGTCAGTCTCCTTCTGGAACATGGTGCCGACCCGAACGTTGTGAGTGACAACACGGATATCGACGGGCGGGAAACGACTGTCTTGACCCGGGCAATCGAGCTTGACTCGCCGGGGGTTGTCAGGCTGCTTCTTGAAAACGGAGCCAATCCGAACCTTATCGTAAATGACGGCGAGACTGCACTCTCGATTGCTGAAAAGAACCGCCTGGAATCAATTGCAGAGCTGTTGAGGGGATATGGGGCGTATAACTGAATCGGATACTTGCCTGGCAATTAACGTTGCCAGGCATTTTTATGCTGTCTGGAGCCGGAGGCCATTCATTGCAGGTGAAAGACCCTCAACGGAAATGGGATACTTTGTAAAATAATAATTGAGGTTCGGGCATACTGGTTAATGGACAAATTTTAAAAGGGATGTGCTTGAGCTAATGACTTCCAACCGAGCGCTAAAAAAAGGATTCCTGATCACGTTGATTGGCATGCTCGCATTGTTTGCGTGTTACAGCCCGGGAAAATTAGGTTTTGCTGCAGAGTATGAAGAAACGGATACACTGCATAAAAAGATAGGCGCCATTTTAGATGACCCGCTTCTTGATGGGGCGATTGCTGGAGTATGTGTCCGGAAGGCAGATGATGGCGAGCTGCTTTATTCCCATTTTGGCGATATTCGGCTGCATCCAGCTTCCAATATGAAACTATTGACGGGAGCGGCTGCACTGGATCTGCTCGGTCCGGACTATCGGTTCTCCACGGAAGTGCTGACGGACGGAAAAATGAAGGGCGATGTGCTGGAGGGGAATGTATATCTGAAGGGGAAAGGAGATCCCACACTGCTGAAAGAGGATATGGACCGGTTTGCGAATGATTTGAAGGAAAAAGGGATTCGCACGATTAAGGGTGACCTTGTCGGTGATGACAGCTGGTATGATGATGAACGGCTGTCACAGGATTTGAACTGGTCTGATGAGTCGAATTATACGGGAGCACAGGTTTCGGCACTGACCCTCTCGCCGAATGACGATTTTGATGCAGGATCGGTAATCGTTACGATAAGGCCGGGTGAAAAACGGGGCGGGAAGCCTGAAGTGGAACTGACGCCGGAAACGGATTATGTCACCATCATCAATAACGCCAGGACTGCCGGGAAGAAGGAGCGAAAACGTATCTCCATTGAACGTGAACATGGCACTAACAATATTGTCATAGAAGGAACAATACCTCTCGGAGGAAAGCAATCAACATCATGGGTGGCGGTCTGGGAGCCGACCGGGTATGCATTGTCTGTTTTTAAGCAGGCTCTGGAAAAACAGGGGATAAGGTTGAGGGGTGATTCGGAAATGCAGTCCGGCATCACGCCCGAGGATGCTGCCGTGCTGGCGAAGAAGCAGTCCATGCGTTTGACAGATCTTATGGTTCCATTCATGAAACTGAGCAACAATGGCCACGGTGAAACTCTGGTGAAAGAGATCGGAAAAGCGGCCAAGAAGGAAGGCAGCTGGGAACAAGGCCTTGCAGCGATGAAAGAAAATCTTCAAACCTACGGAGTGAATACAGGCACAGTGTCACTTCGGGATGGGTCGGGAATGTCACACAAAAATATGATCCCGGCAAATGAGCTTTCCAGATTGCTTTTTTCAATCCAGGATAAAAGCTGGTTCCCGGCATTTGAGAAATCGCTGCCGGCAGCGGGCGAACATGATCGCCTTTCAGGAGGCACGCTGCGCAACAGAATGGCCCTGGTGCCGTTAAAAGGCAATCTGAAGGCAAAGACCGGGTCACTTACCGGGGTTTCCGCCCTCAGCGGTTATGTCACGAACAAAGATGGAGAGAAATTGATTTTCTCAATCCTGATCAACAACTATATCGGCCGCTCCGTTGATGAAGTGGAAGATGCGATTGTGGCGGAGCTGGCCGGTATGTAGAGTGTTATAAAAGGTTCCTGTCTCCCGCGTGTGCCAATGATGCACGATGGAACAGGAACATTTTTATCGACAAAACCCGACGAGTGACAGCGTATAATGGCAAATAGGTCAAGTGACGTTTTTGCCTAAAAAAGGCCGACCTTAAGTAAAACCCCAATTCATGATTTTTTTGAAGGTTCAACTATCACAGAATGTATAATGGAGCTTCTCTACAACGTGAAAAGGATCTTGCTTTTTTCTTCCTACAGAGGATACCACCTAGTAAATATAAGCTTTGGGTTTCACGTATTATTCGTACTTGTAGGACAAGATCCATAACGCTGTCACACGAGGTCAGAGCCTCAGGCACCAAATACAATGTAATCTTACGTCCTAGAGAAGCCCCTTTTTAACTAAATAACGAGTCAAAAGCTTTAGATACGGTTGATTGGTTAAGTTGCTTACAAAAGGCACATTTTACGCATTTAACAGGTTTGTGAAACGACGAATTTTTCATAAAAATATTGGCAGTTTTTCTTATGCAGTTTCTTGCTTAGTTCATCGTATAAGCTGTAATTTTCTTGGTCGGTATGGTACAGGTTCTGATGACGGATCATGGAAAAGGCCAGGCGTATCATTCGGTTTCCAAGGGCAATATAGGCCTGTCCAGGGTGTTTCCCTCGGTCTTTAAGGGCAATGTAACGCTTCTTCATTTCGGGGTTGTTCACCGCCAGAGACTTCCCTACCTGATAGACAATATTCCGGAAGGCCCTCCGGCCTTGTTTGGAAACGGCATAGTATGAAGGGGTTCGCCCACCAGACTGTTTCACAATAGGGTTTGTCCCAGCCATCTTAATGAGTTGCCCAGCATGATCAAAATCCGTGATATCGCCCATTTCCGCGAATAGTTCAGCCCCTGTTACAAGTCCAATCCCTGATACACTAAGGGTGACTGCCCCCTCTGTTTGAACAAATAAATCTTCAATCTCGCGTTCCAATTCCTTAATTTGTGTATCCAGTAAATCCAATTGGTCCAACTTTTGGTTGAGCAGGAACTGCTCTGCCTCAAGAAATTCCTTTGGCTGTGAGATGGAGTGCTCGGCTAATTCCAATAACATTTCGATACTGTCGTCCCTCATCTTCAAATTATGCTTTTTAGAAAGTTTGCGTAATCCCCTTGATCCGAGAGTAAGAATGTCAGTCGGATGAAGGTGATGCCGCATGAGATAGCGGGGCGCTTTACCAAATAGCTTACTAAAGGGCTTAATATGCTTTCTCTTATCATCCATCCACACGGTCTTCCCTTGAAATTCACGGAATATATGATCCAAATGAACACGAATCATATTTTGTGTGGCGGAACGCTGTTTAACCAGTTCCCGACGGGAACGTGTCAGCTTTCGCAAGCTATGATGTATGCCAACGGCCAGCTCACTTGATGTACCACGGCCATGTATGATTGTTTGAACGATTGCCATCAAATCCAGATTATCGGTCTTGGATCCATTTAACAGCATTTGGCGCTCCTGGGCAGTGCTGGCTGAGTTCACTATCCGGACATGATAGCCCTCTGAATGGAAACGCCGGACCAAATCCTCGTAATAGTGACCGGTTGTCTCAATTCCCACAATGACCTCTTTCATGCCCCTGTTACTCTTCTCAGTCTCAATAAGCTCTCTTAGTTTCTCTATGCCTGTTAGTGAAGCATCAAACTCAAATGGTTTAACAAAAATATCCCCATAGAAGTTACAGATCATAGCCTTATGTGTATACTTCGCTGCATCAATAGCCACCACCAACAAATGATCAGTACCTGTATTGCGTATGAATTCTGCCCATCGACTTCCGTTTTTGCCTTGAATGTGATTGAATAATGAATAAGCCACCGTTTTCACTCCTTGGTTGGGATTAGTAATTGGAAGTTCTGTGATAGGTACTTCTATATTACGTGAAAATGGTGGCCTTTTTTATTGTTTTAATCTATTTACTATACTAGGCACTACGTCAAGGCCGACAAAACCCGACGAGTGACAGGCACCACGTCAAGGCCGACAAAACCCGACAGGTGACAGGCACCCCGCCCGGGCACTAAGCCAGCATCTATCTGACATACTCCCTTTTCCTCACCCATACATAAATGACGCCAAGAAAGAATAGCATCCCGCCGTATCCGACAGCGGGGTACAAGTATTTTACCATTGTGGAGAAGCCAAGTTGGCCGAGGGCGAGGGTGACGGCAACAGAGCCGATGATCACCCAGATCTGGGGGATTCTTTTAATAAATGCGGTCCGCTGAATGAAGCCGTATAGACATCCTACAGCTGTGGTGTAGACCGCACCGAACAGCAAAACAGCAAACCCGATTTGAATGCCTGGCCCCATGGTGGCAGCGATGTTGATCATCGGCACTTCCGTATTCGCGACGTAGGTCATGTTCGTAAGGACGGTGAAGTAAATGGCCAGTACGCCGAGGCCGAGACCAAGCCCTCCTGCAAGGGCCCCCTTGAATAACTGCTGTTTGTTTACCGCTCTTGCCCCCATCGGCGCAAGCACCGCAATACCGATGACGATGTTATAGGAGACATAGTTGATTGAGGATATGCCCCAGTTTGGCGCGGCCCCCTCCAGCTGTGCAGCCAGGTTGATTTCTTCATCCGTAATCGGATTGGTCGCAAAACTGTAAATCGAAATGAACAAAACCGATAAAAGCAGAAACGGCACGACATAACTGATGGCCTTCACCACACCTTTCGTTCCGGTGAGAACTGTGACCAATGTCAGGAACGCCATGAGGATGGTCCCCCAAACGGCAGGCAGCTGCAATTGCTCATCGAAGATTGCCCCTGCGCCGGCGATCATTGCAGCCAGGCCGCCAAACAGGAAGAGTGTGATGATCATGTCGATCACGGATCCGAACAGTTTGCCGTTTGTAAAGCGGACGATATCCACGTGGGAGGTTGCCTGCAATTTGTTGCCGAGCATCAATATCGAATAACTGAAAAAGAAAAACAGGAAAGTGGCAAGCGCCACCCCCCAGAGTCCAGTCCATCCATATGCGCTGAAAAATAAAAGCACTTCCTGCCCGGATGCGAATCCGGCTCCGACAAGAGTGCCGATAAAAGTCGATGCGATTAAAAAGGTATTCAATGAAGGCGCCTTTTCTTCCATATTTAGATCCCAACCTTGTTTTTTCCTTAGTTTTTGCGTTAAAGTTTTAATTTATGTAGCGGACCATCGAATCGCCAGGAGAATGCAAAAACACTTGAAGAATTCCAGAAGGTATATCTATTATAGATGTAAGCGCATTCATCGAGTTATTTTGAAACATTAACAAAGGGAGTGGATGAAATGAAGGAAACAGACCAAAAAGCGATTCAAGACATTTATCCGGATGACTTTGCCTGGTGTTATGGCTGCGGGCGTTTGAATGAGAGCGGCCACCATTTCCGGACCCGCTGGGATGGCGATAAGACGGTGACCGAGTATACACCTGAGCCTGAGCATACAGCAATACCGGGTTTCGTCTATGGAGGCCTCATTGCTTCATTAATCGATTGTCATGGGACGGGGTCCGCCGCTCTGGCGCTGCACCGGAAAAACGGACATGAGGCGGGGGATGGAGCATTGCCGCCCCGTTTTGTCACAGCTTCCCTTCATGTCGACTACCTGAAGCCGACACCGCATGGAACTGCACTGAAAGCTGTCGGGTCAGTCGAAGAGGTCCATCCGAAGAAATGGAAAGTGTACGTTGATGTCTATGCAGGGGAAACGCTTTGTGTAAAAGGGGAAGTCGTTGCTGTTGTCATGCCTGAGTCTTTTCGTTAAAGCCCTGCCACATGCCGAATCGTTTTGTCTACACATAATACCCGGTCTGTCTATACGGAAGATGGCCGGGGTCATTTTCTATCGACAAAACCTGACAAGTGACAGACACCTCGCAAGCACTATATTTTTGAAAGCAGCCTCCTGATGCTAAAATTGTTTGTAATAGTAAAAGGAGGAATATCATGTCTCAAAAGGATAGTTCGAATATAGATAAAAAACAGCTGAAAGATATTCCGTTATCGGTGCTGGATCTTTGCCCCGTTACGGTTGAGGGGTCACCGGCTGAATCGTATAAGAACAGTCTGGACCTGGCACAGCATGCGGAGAAGTGGGGGTTTGAACGCTACTGGTTTGCTGAGCATCATAACATGACGGGGATTGCCAGTTCGGCGACATCGGTTGTGATCGGCCGTATTGCAGCAGGCACGTCGACGATCAGGGTCGGATCAGGCGGTATCATGCTGCCCAACCATTCGCCGCTTGTCATTGCCGAGCAGTTCGGCACGCTTGAATCAATGTTTCCGGGAAGGATCGACCTTGGCCTCGGCCGGGCGCCGGGAAGCGACCAGCAGACGGCTCGGGCTTTAAGGCGTGAACTTGGAAGCGGCGGGGAGGATTTTCCCCAGCTTCTTGATGAGCTGCGCACCTATTTGCATCCTTCGCATGAATTGCCGGTCAGGGCGATTCCGGGAGAAGGGCTCGATATACCGATCTGGCTGCTCGGTTCAAGCGGCTTCAGCGCACAGCTTGCCGGACATTTGGGGCTTCCTTTTGCGTTTGCAGCACATTTTTCCCCTGATAATACACTGCCTGCTCTCGATCTGTATAGAAGGCACTTCAAGCCGTCTGATGTCCTTGATGAACCGTATGCGATCGTGGCGCTGAATGTCATCGCAGCAGATACGGATGAGCGGGCCCAGTGGCTGGCAACATCGCAGGAGCAGCAGTTCCTGAGTCTGATCCGCGGCAATCCGGGACGTGTGAAGCCGCCGGTTGATACCATGGATGAAATCTGGAGCGCCTATGAAAAGCAAGTGGTCCGGCAGCAGCTCCGTTCGTCAATCGCGGGAAGCCCGGAAACCGTGAGGACGGAACTGCAAACGTTTCTGGATGACACACAGGCTGATGAAATCATGATCAACGGAAATATCTATTACCATGAAGACCGTATCCGTTCATTTGAGCTGTTAAGCGGCTTGATGGATAAAGCATAAAGGATAAAGGATGGATGGCCTGGCCCCCCGCTCCAATAAATCAGTGGGGTCAGGCGAATTTTTTTAATAGAGGTTATTTTTCGTATCTTGCAGAAGTGACTGAAAGGGGGGGATAAGTGTGAAAAAATTTTACAGGATTTCTTTTTTTATCGCGGTCTTATTATTAATTTCATTTACAATCATATCTTGCAGCACTAATGATAAAGAAGAAACAGACAGCCTGTATAATGAAGGGCCAAGCAGCAATGCCAATGGAAGGGAAGGGACTGCTGAGCATGAGGCGATTCCACAAGAAACGGTGAAAATCGAGCCTTATTGGCCAACTGAGGAATGGCGGAAAGCCTCTCCTGAAAGTGCAGGAATGGATTCATCCTATTTGGTGGATATGTTCAGATATATCGAAGGCGAACATATTCCGATGGAAGGATTCCTTATTGTGAAGGATGGTTATATCGTCGCTGAAAAATATGGCGGGGCATACAGTGAAGGAGCGCCGCATCCGATTTATTCAGTAACAAAAAGCCTGGCGTCTGCAGCGGTCGGAGCGGCGATCAAGGAAGGCGAAATCAATAGCGTTGATGAAAAAGCACTCCATTATCTTGAGGCGGAAAAAGTGACTGACTTGAATGATTGGAAAAATAAGCTTACGATCAAACATCTTTTGACGATGAAGTCAGGACTCGATTTCCCGGAACAGTCACAAAAAGGGTTTTATGAATCGGATACCTGGAAGAATTTTATGGATTCGGAAGATCCTGCATACTATATTATGAACCGGCCGGTGCGGTCTGATCGTGATTCCTGGAGTTACAGTACAGGTGATGCAAGGGTTGTATCGAAAATCATTCAGGAGGCAACCGGCAGCCCGCTTTCGGACTATATGCAAGAGCGTGTATTTGATCCGCTGGGAATTAAGGGTGTCGAGTGGCCTTCTGACCGCTCCGGGACTTCATTCGGAGGAATCGGTGTCAAGATGAAGCCGCGCGATATGGCGAGATTCGGCTATTTATACTTAAAAGGCGGCAAATGGGAGGACGAACAAATTCTGCCTGAAGGATGGGTTGAAGAAAGCACGCAGCCTTATGGTGACACGAACGGCAATTTTGACGGCAGCAAGTATGGATATTATTTCTGGCTGAAATCAGTAAAAGGCTATGACACATACCGGGCGATGGGGCTATATGGCCAATACATCGTTGTTGTGCCGGAACTTGACCTGGTTGTCGTCCAGACATCAAGCGGGATGGATGTTGATCCGCTATTGGAGGAGTATATCATTCCGTCAATGAAGTAGCTGATCATGTTCTGCAATCGGTGCCTGTCACCTGTCGAATTTTCTTGTTTCACAATGTGAAAGCGCCCGGCCTTTACAACCAAAGGCCGGGCGCTTTTTGTGCTGTATATACTTGCAAGCGGCAGTGCCTGTAAGAACGCCGTCCGCTCCAAATGTACTATTTTATCCCTTTTTCCCGTATATATTATTTGGATTCCTTTATGATGAAACATGGTATCCATAACTTATGCCGAGGAGAGTGGCGCATGCTGAAAAGATGGTTTTTGTTAGTTATCGCTTTGTTTTTTGTGTTTCCTACAATCAGTCTGGCGGGTTCGTTTGGGAAGGATGACCCTTCAGGTGTGCCGGGGCAATGGTATGTCGGAACGACGCCGGCGGATGTGGCGCCTTCCAAATATCCGGTTCTTTTTGTCCATGGATTGAACAGCTCATCGAATACGTGGTGGCAGGATAACAACATGTATGACACTGCTTACCAGAACGGTTACGAAACGGCATTCATCGATTTATATCCAACCAAAACGATGTGGGACAACGGAGCAATGCTCGCTCAAAAGATTAAGGACATTTATAATCATTTTGGCGAAAAGGTTGTAATCGTCGCTCACAGCAAAGGCGGTGTTGATTCGCAGTCCGCCCTTGTTCATTATGGTGCATCTCCTTATGTCGAGCGGCTTATTACATTATCAAGCCCTCATCAAGGTTCCGAGTTGGCTGACCTTGCCCACAGCAGCTGGGCCGGATGGCTCGCCGGAATTCTAGGCAGCAAAAGTGATGCGACCTATTCATTGCAGACCGGATATATGGCATATTTCCGGTCGGTAACAGACAGTCATGCCAACCTGTATAAAACCCCCATCTACACATTCGGCGGCACCAAATGGGGGAGCTTCGGCAGTTCGCTTTATTGGGGCGGCCTCTATTTGCGGGCATACGGCAGCAATGACGGCGCCGTGACGGTGAACAGCTCAAGGCTTCCATATGCACAAGAGCTCGCGGTGGGGAGCTGGAATCACTCGACCATCAAGGAAGGCCCGTCAACGTTCCACCTTTTTCAAGACTACTTGAATGAATCTCTATATACAGCAGCGAGTTTCGGAGCCCGGACAATGGATAACGCTGCGACCGCTAGTGGAGAAGCGGGACATTACTTGAGCGGCGGAGAATACACCGGGGTGGAAAAAGAACACTTTAATGTAGAAGAAGGCGTGGAGGAGCTGGAAATTGACTGGATCAGCGATCAGCCTTCAACAGATCTTTCCCTCGTTTCCCCTGATGGTGAAAGACAGTCAGACTTTGCTGTTGTACAGGATAAAACAGAATACTTAAAAGGCGCTTATCACCATTCGCTCGCCATTCCAAATCCGACAGCCGGTAAATGGTCGATTCAGGCAAAAACGAATCAACAGGAACGCTACTTAATGAATGTTACATTCGACAGCCAGCTGAACAACTTACTTGAAACGAACATCAAGGGCGATGAAGTCAAACTGAAAATAAGAGATAAAAAAATGAAAGTGAAATCCGCTATGACATTGGAGTATTACCGAAATGGCAAGCTTAAGCAAAGGAAAGTGAATGTTAACCAGAAAACCGGCGAGGTCTATAATCTTCCCGACCTTGGTGAAGGTGTTTATAATATGACAATCAATATTGAGGGACTGAGAGGCAAGGAGAAGTTCAACAGAACAATCGTCGAATCGGTTTATGTGGATGGGACCGGGAAGGTGTATGGGCGGTAAGGGAGCGTATTGAGAAGAGAAGGATAGCGCCTGGCTCCGAGCCATTAAAGCAGCGGGGGCCGGGCAGCTGAAAAAGGGGTGCGGAATTTGAAAAAGCTTAACCCGGGTAAGCTTTTTGTCGAGTTCAGAGATGGCACATCACAGGCAGAACCTGTCATCGGGCGAAAATATACACTTACCCATTCTGACATAACGGCCGAGCTGTTTCTCACCATCGGTATTGCTTACGCCTACGATAAAATTAATAAAATGAGAGATGAAGTGCTGGCAGAATGGAGAATGAGAAATGGTTTTCCCTATTTACATGCTTATGTTTACGTAGATGGTGAGTTTGGGCCTGATGTATCAGCGGTTCGCAATAACATTTTCAGGCGTGAGCTTCCTCTCGCTCTAGAAGCGGTCAGGTACGGGGATAGAAGGTTTTTTGCAGCGCATCCCAATCTCGACAAGGCGCCGATTTGGATTCACTTTAACTCGGCGATTCCATTTTATAACCGATTTGAAAACTGGGGGACTCCCGCGGATTATAAGTGAAAAAGGTTCCTGGCCCCGCGCTAACTTTGGAAGGGGCCGGGAACCTTTTCAAATTATTGGTTCAACTGTTGCTGCGCCTGCTGGGCAAGCTGCTGGATTTGCTGAAGCTGTTGAGCGGCGCTCTGTTCGCGCTGGGCAACCTGCTGACTTTGTTGGGCACTTGCAGTTGCTCCGCCTTGCTGGAGTTGCTGGGCGTTTTGCTGCTCTGATTGCTGGAGCTGTTGGGCGATTTGAGCAATTTGCTGTAGCGTTTGTTGTGCTTGTTGATTTGGCATTGTTGGAATTCCTCCTTTTTAGTTGAACGAACGTTTGTAGTATGCAGAAAGCATTGGGAAATATTCAGGAAAGGAGGCGCTTGATTGTAGAATTTTTTTGAATGGAATGTGTATTGCCGCGGAGTGCTGTTATGAATTGTCAAGGTTTGAATCCATGAAAAAAGGACGCCCTTAGCAGGCGTCCTTTTGCGTATAATTGCGGCGGGGGACTTGCACGCCACATTCGTGCATGGCCGGTGAGGCCGCGTCCATCGACTTACGCAATTCAGCTCATCGCCAGATAACTATAGCATCTTTATGACTGGAATACAACTGGTAATTTTGTTTGGTTACGGGGTCTGTTCTCCGGCATAGTAAAGCGCCGGGGGCCAGGCGCTTTTTGTGGTAAACTATTTGAGTAAGACGGATAAGTGAAGAAGTGTCTCAACATCCATCATTATGCAGATACAGCAGCGGAAGTGATACCTGCCGTATGGGTGCTGGGAAAATGGATAAATAAACATCAAACAGGAGCTTCAAGAAGTGGAAACGCAGAAGGAAAACGATTTGAAAAAGAATGGCATGTAGGTGATCTTGATGGTGAAAACGGAAGAAATGGCAAACGAAAAAACGGTGCCCGGCCGCGTTCCAACAGGCTGGAAAGAGACAAGCTATAAGGAAATTTTCAAGCTTGCCAGCGGGTCGCCGCTGAGCCAAAAGGATATGGGGGAAGGCGACTATCCGGTGTACGGCGGCAACGGGATTGCCGGTTATCATAATGCATACAATTTTGAAGAGCCTCAGCTTGTCATCGGCCGGGTCGGGGCAAAGTGCGGTGTTGTGCACATGACGCCGGCACAGTCATGGATCACAGATAATGCGCTGTATGTAAAAGAGAAACTGGCGGATGTGGATGATCGGTTCATGTATTACAAACTGACTTACGAAGATTTGAACCAGCACGCCAATAAAAATGCCCAGCCGGTCATTTCGGGCGGCCGGATCTACAGCATCAAAACGATCCTGCCTGATGTTGGCGAACAGAAAAAAATTGCAGACGTCCTTGCTGCTTGGGACCTGGCCATCGGTTTGCACATGCAGCTGATCGGGCAGAAAATTGAGCGGCGAAAAGGCCTGATGCAGAAGCTGCTGACAGGAAAAATGAGGCTGCCGGGCTTCTCTGGGGAGTGGCGGCAGGTGCGGCTGGGTGATCTGGCTGACATTTACCAGCCGAAAACGATTTCCCGCAAGGATTTAAAAGAGTCGGGATATCCTGTTTATGGGGCAAATGGGTTGATTGGCTATTACGATCAATACAACCATGAAACATGGCAGGTGATCATCACGTGCCGCGGCTCCACATGCGGAACGGTGAACAAGACGGATGGAAAAGCATGGGTGACAGGAAATGCGATGGTCATTAACGCGGATGGCCACAGTCATGTCATTGATAAAGAATTCCTGTATTATCTGAACCTGATACAGGATTTCAGTAAAATCATAGGCGGGTCCGGACAGCCGCAAATTACGAAAAAGCCTCTGGAAGACTTCGTTGTCAACATTCCCTCTGATCCTGGCGAACAGCAGGAACTGGCCCGCTTTTTCAGCCAGGCGGATAAAGAAATTGAACTGCTGGAGCGGAAAGTCAGTGAGATTGAAACACAGAAAGATGGGCTCCTGGGGCTGCTGATGACGGGCAAAGTCCGGGTGTGACGGATGCTTTTTTGACAGATGCCATTCGACAGGTGCCTGTCACTCCCCGAATAATCTTGTTTCACAAATATGTTTCACATAAAAACGCCTGCCTTTCCCCGATTATAGCGGGAAAGGCAGGCGTTTGCGATTTACGTGCGAGGGAATTGCCTGGCAATTGCCAGGCAATTTATGATCGTTATTTCAACACGTCATGATCCACGTAACGCTCGCCGTTCAAGTCGCTGATGATGTTGATGGCTACTTCCGCACCGTTACCGGCAGTCACGATTGTATGTACGCTGACACCTGCGACAGTTCCGGCTGCCCAGATTCCATCAACATTTGTACGGCCGTTTTTATCAGTATCGATGATTGTCTTGATTCTAGGCTCGGTTCCATCAGTCAAGTTCACACCGGCCTTTTCAGCAACATCCGTCATGACTCCTGTTGCGAACAGGACATGCTTTGCCTCGTATTCATTGTTTTCTGTTGTGACTTTAAAGCCCTCACCTTCGGAGTTTACATTTACGACCGCTTCTTCAACAATTTCAGCGCCGGCTTTCGTTACTTGTTTTTTACCGGTTTCAACGAGATCCGGCCCTGTAATTTCGGCTACCCCATAATGGTTTTCGACCCATGCACGCTGGGTCATGCCTTTGCCATGGTCGAATACGATCGTTTTCTTGCCGGCTCTTCCGGCAAACAATGCGGCACTTGCTCCGGCAGGTCCTGCTCCAATAATTGCGATATCATACATATAAAAACCTCCCAATTGATGATTTATTAATAGAGGATGCCGATAAAGGCGGTTCCCCCAAAATAACAGTTTATAAACATTCCATTTTAGTGGATGGAGGCCATCTGCAGGGCTAGCCCTAACCCGCAAAACCCGTTCAAATATGTAATTTTGCATAAGGGGTATGGAAGATTTTAAAAAATCTTCCTATCTAATAGTAAGTATAGGTAAGGCTGGATGCTTTTTCAAATCTCACATCTTGGATGCGCCGATTCAGTTTGATTTCATGTGAAAAGCGCCCGGCCTTTACCACTGAAATGGTAAAGGCCGGGCGCTTCTGTTCGACAAACACTGACAAGTGACAGGCACCTGTCACACTTTTACAGCTGCAACTTTCTGTGTCCAGCCGAATACGTCATGTTCTTTGCCGATCTGGATTCCGGTGATGGCGTCGTAAAGGCGCTGGGAAAGCTGGCCGATTTTTTCACTGTTGATGGTGATCGGGTTGTTTCTCCAGTTCAGCTGGCCTACAGGTGCGATGACCGCAGCTGTTCCGGCGCCGAATGCTTCTTCGAGTTCTCCGCGCGCGTGGGCTTCATATACTTCATCAATTGTGATCTTTGTTTCCCGGACCGTGATATTCCAATGCTTCAGCAGCTGAATGACGGAATCTCGGGTGACACCTTCCAAAATGCTTCCGTTCAGTTTCGGAGTTACCACTTCACCGTTTATTTTAAAGAACATGTTCATGCTGCCGACCTCTTCGACGAACCGGTTTTCTTTGGCATCAAGCCAGAGGATTTGCGCATAGCCCCTTGCTTCCGCTTCTTCCTGTGCTTTAAGGCTTGCGGCATAGTTGCCGGATGTTTTGACATGGCCGACACCGCCGGGTACCGCCCTGACATATTGTTCTTCAACATAAATTTTCACAGGGCTTAATTGATCCCCGTAATAGGCGCCGACCGGGGACAGGATGACAAGCAGCTTATACTGCTTTGCAGGCCGGACACCGAGAAAAGGCTCGGTGGCAAAAATGAACGGGCGGATGTACAGAGAGGTTCCTTCTCCGTCGGGAACCCACTCTTTGTCGGTTAAAATCAGCTGTTTGACCGCTTTCAGCAGAAACTCCTCATCGATAGCAGGGATGCACATGCGGCTGCAAGACTCATTGAATCGTTTCATGTTTTTATCCGGCCGAAAGAGCTGGACTTCCCCATCCGGTGCCTTATATGCTTTCAACCCCTCAAAAATGGCCTGGCCGTAATGCAGGGCCATTGACGATGGATCGATGGTTAAAGGCTCATAAGGGACAATTCTGGCATCGTGCCATCCCAGGTCCGAATGGTAATCCATCACAAACATATGGTCAGTGAAATGCTTCCCGAATCCCAATGATTGCGTATCTGGTTTTTCCTTCAGGTGTTCCCTCTGATAAAACGTCACTTGTTCGCCCACATTAATTACCCCTCTTCATTCATGCTGATTTTCCAATTATAGATTTTCCCATTATAATAAATATTCTGTAAAAAGACAATAGTTTGATTTTAATCCGTTTATATCTCGACGCGTTAACACATTGCAGAATATGGTCTGTGTTTCTGTCGACAAAACCTGACAGGTGACAGGCACTCCGACATGGTCGACAAAACCCGACAAGTGACAGGCACCGCGAAAATGGGTAAACAATGAGCAGGTGGTGATTTTTATGGAATTGCGTGATATTATTGCGGCAATTAAGAAGGACTTTCCGGGCAGGGCGGTTGATTTGTCGGAAAGTTTGGAGCTTCTGAATGAGACGGTCAGCGGGACGATGAATGAAGTGAACGATAAAATCAATGAAGCGTTCCTTAACCGAGATTTCGAGGCGAGGGAAGAGTATAACAAAGTTGCGATGGCTATTTATAAATATGAACAGCTGCTTCAGGGTGTGGCGGATGAGCTTGATGTGGATCGGGTGGAGATCCAGGCTCGAGAGGATATTTCAGGGTCAGAAGGCGGCAGCAAACGGAATGAGGAGGCATTTCTCGTCGACTCGAAGGTGGAGCATACGCTATATGAGGATTTCACCTATAAACGGCCTTCCGGTTTCAGGATAGGAGACAGTGAACGGATGGAAGTGAAGACCTGGAAGGAGATGCTTCATAAAATGATTGAGTTGCTGATTATGCAGGACGAAGAAAAGGTTACGAGATTAATACGTATGGATAAAATGAATTGCAGGAAGAGAAGGTGCTTTTCGGAGAACAGTGCTGAACTGGTAAACCCTTTGCAGGTAAGCGATGGATTGTTTGTGGAAACGAATTTGAGCAGCAATGGGATAAGAAACATGATGGTAAAGCTATTGAAAGAATATGATTTGAATGTGGGTGATTTGAAGGTTTATTTTCGGGCGGATTATTCGTAGCGGGTGCCTGACCCCCGGCACTTTAAAGCGCCGGGGGTCAGGCACCGCTTCATTATTTCCTGGACAGGCCGTTCTTCAAAAATTCGATCAAATGGTTAGCTGCAGTTTCAAAATCGTCAACTTTGCTGATTGAAGCGACATCCTGAATATGGGTGAATAAATAGGTCATGATCCGTTTTGTGAACTCTTTGGGAAGGTCTTCCCGCAGTTCATTTTTTTCATATGCGTTTTCAATCAGGTCATGCAAATAATCATTCGCCTGGAAATCCATTGTTTTGATGACTTTTTGGTAAATGTCCGAGTCGTGGTCTTTGATGAAGCTCTGGGAGAACTTGTTGATGTATGGATTGTGCCGGGCGAATTCCAGTCCTGTTTTTGAAAGGATATGGAATAGTGAAAAGATATCTTTATTTTCAAAATCGG
The DNA here is from genome assembly GCF_001644195.2 of Bacillus marinisedimentorum. Lineage (NCBI taxonomy): Bacteria > Bacillati > Bacillota > Bacilli > Caryophanales > Bacillaceae > Bacillus > Bacillus marinisedimentorum. The sequence continues at coordinate 88,756 of NZ_LWBL02000040.1, forward strand.
CCGGATCGATATGGGCCGCAAAGAACTTCTTTTTTTCTTCCGCCAGCATTTTTACCAGAAATATATATAATCCTTCCTTATTTTTAAAATGATAATAGAAGGAGCCTTTGCTGATGCCGGCTTCTCTTAAAATGGTGTTCAGTGATGCGCTTTCATATCCTTTATCTCCAAACTCGTTAATGGCGGCATCAATGACCTCTTGTTTTTTCTCAAAATCTTTTTCTTCGTTCAACACGTTCACCCCGGTTGCTTCCTAAACGGTTATTTTCCTTGAATTATACAGGTTTTGAAAGGTCAACCACAAAGATAGGGACCTCATCCATACGCCCTGCGCAAAAATAAACGGTACACAACGATATTCAAGAGAATAACGTAGATAAGCCCGATCATGAAATATTGAGTGTATGTCATCAGCAGGACACCTTCGCCATGAATGATGCTGCTGATCATTTTCGCCGGCCAGAATCCCGGTGCGAATGCAAAGAACAGTTCTTTTTTATCTAAGAAAAACAGCGCAATTATTGGAAAGGCGAGGATGGCCCCGCTTCCCTTCATGACAGCGAAACCCTCGATTTTATTTTGTGCGAGTGCATTTATGAGCAGGCCAGTCATCGGAGCTCCCAGCGCTGCAACAAAGGAAATCAGCAGGACATCTGCTGTTTGCAAGTTTCCGATGTCTGAAAACAACATGACATACACCGTCGCAATATAGGTGAGCAAAAAAACGATCACCATCCTGAAAGACAGAAACTGATGAACACTGAGCGGCGTCACCCTGATGGCCGTAAGAAGGTGATCATCCCGGTCTTCAAGGATGGAAAAACCGACTAAGGCGCCGTAAACTTGCGGTGTCAACAGGGTAAGGACAACAATGATCAAGTCAGCATAGTGTTCAATGGAAAAGTTGCTGACATCTGCTATCCAGGGCAGCAGGTACCTGCCGATCAAGCCAAACAGGATAGGATAAAACAGCATGAACTTCATCAACGGATCGCGAAGCCATTTTTTCACTTCACTGTTTACAAAGGCTGAATACATATTAAACACCACTTTCCTTCATGGCGAATTCGTCAAATTTTTTCGTGACAATAGTGAATAAAAGCACGCTTGCAGCAAGTAAATAGCCGGCGGAAAGCCAGAGTTCCCAGCTTTCGATTCCGGTGGTGCCGGCTTCAAGCAGAAGCATCGCAGGCTTGGTCGGAATCACGTAAAGGATATTTTTAATGACATCGCTCGTGATGACACCAAGCTGTTCAAACAGGACAGGCAGCATCATGACAAGCGTGTATTTCACCATGCCAACCAACAGATCGGTAAAATCCCTTGAATGATAAGTGAGCCAGACGCCGATAAGTGAATGGAATAATGCAATCAAGGACACAGCTCCGATCAGTCCCGGCAGGTTGACATCAATTTTTTTGAAAATTACTGCGTATCCATAGAGAAGCAGCAGTGTCAGCACGTTGGACAAAATATTGGCAAGACTCTTGGCTGCCAGGTATTCGACCTTATGAATCGGGGCGACCAGAAATGTTTTAATGACACCTTCCTGTTTTTCAAAAAACATCGTCACCCCGATCATGACCATCGACATAGCGGTGGCGTCAAGAAACACGAGCAGCGGGAAGATGTGAGAAACGTCTTCAATGGAGCTGAAAGCAAGAACACCGATCCATAGGAGGCTTGCAACAAAACTGGCGGCGAGGATATTATATTTTTTCATGCGATGCAATTCGCCAACAAATAAAACGAACGTATTATTCATCTTTACCAACCCCTGTCACTTCAATGAAAATATCATCAAGCGTCGTTTCTTTGCTGTGGAGGGTTATGATTTTTTTGGTGGTCAGGATGTTGAAAAATTCTTTGTTTTCTCCCAGATGATCAAGTTCGAATGATGATTTTGTGACTGAGCCATCATCGGCTTCGAATTCCACTTCGACAAGACGCTGGCCATACTTCAACTTAAGATTCTTAGGCGAGTCAATTTCGGCAATCCGGCCGTCTGCCATGAAGGCGACGCGGTCGCATAATTCATCGACATCATTCATTAAATGGGTCGTCAGCAAGACGGTGCCGCCGCTATTTTTGAAATCTTTGATCATATTCTTGATGATTCTGGCATTTTTCGGGTCAAGTCCATTAGTAGGCTCATCCAGAAACAAGATTTTAGGTTCATTCAATAAAGCTCTTACAAAATTCAGCCGCACTTTCATTCCCTTGGAATATTCGTTCACTTTTTTATCCCTGTGTTCGAACAGGCCCACTTGTTTCAACAATTCATCCGTGTTTGCTTGTGTTTTATAGAGTTTCTTGAAAAAGTTGATGTTTTCGGCCGCTGTCAGTTTCGAAAAGTGGACCGGCATTTCAAAGCCGACGCCGATCTCCTGATAAAATTCTTTTCCGTATGATTTCAAATTCTTTCCCTGATAAAGAACGGTTCCTTCATAATCCTCCAGTAATTTGGTCAAAATCTTCTGTGTGGTGCTTTTACCGACACCACTGGGTCCGAGCAAGCCGAAAATTTCCCCTTCCTTCATTGCAAAGTTGACGTCTTTGATGGTTTTTTCTTTGTTTTTCGGATACTGAAATTGCAGGCCGTTAATTGTAAACATACGAGGGCCCCTCCTTCTTGAATCTTCAGACATAACCCTAGACCAATCAGTCTAGACTAGTTGGTCTAATTATATAATGGAGAAGGGAAGAAATCAATGTTCATTCTGTGAACAGTGTGCCTGACCTCCGATACGGTAAAGTGTTAATATAGTGAATAACAGGCACTTTGAAACAGAAGGGGACGGATAAAATGGCAAATCAGAAAATGATGGATAAATTGATTGAAATCGTCGAGAACCAGCTGAACACTGAGGATCCTAAATGTACGAAGGAAACATACGACAGGCTGATGCAGATGGGTTATACCAAAGAGCGAGCCAAGAAAATGATTGCAGCGGTTTTGGTGGAAGAGATGAGCAGCCTCATGAAGAATCAGGAGCCTTTCAATGAACAGCGTTACGGAGAAAAGCTGGCGGAGCTCTGATCGTGTGGACTGGTCCCAACCAATGTCCAATACGGGGAAATGGAGGGCTCCGGAACTTTTTTACAGAATAAATTTGCTTTCTGCCTCCGTATCTGTTATTGTTAGTAAGACTTATTTTTGTTCAGTCTGTTAGGCAACATAAGATTTAAACGTTTCGCCTTAGATAACTTATTGAGCATCAATAGTAATAAAACGTGGACATCGTATCCACACAGGAGGAAACAACATGCAAGAAGGTACAGTAAAATGGTTCAACGCAGAAAAAGGTTTCGGTTTCATCGAGGTTGAAGGCGGAGAAGACGTATTCGTTCATTTCTCAGCTATCCAGGGCGAAGGGTTTAAAACTTTGGATGAAGGCCAAAAAGTAACATTCGAGACTGAACAAGGCCAGCGCGGACCCCAAGCTACAAACGTAAACAAATTCTAATTGTGAAAAAGGACTCTATTGCAGAGTCCTTTTTTTTATTGTTAAGGAAATTATAAAATTTTTGCGTTGTTGATAAAAAGCGGGAAGGGGGTCATCCGGCTCCAGGCGCCAGCGGCTATCGTCATAAGCGGTGATCCCCTTCGGAAGGAAAGCGCACCTTTCTGCGGGTACTCCCGCTTATGCTTACGCCGCTAAGCGGGCGCCTTGCGCTTTTGTTCCCATATAGGAAAGTATAAATTGTCAGCAAGGGAGTATTTCCGCGCAGTGGCCAATTTTAAGATTATAGATAAGGGCAACTACGCCTCTGTCTTCGCCTAAAGGCTCGCCATCAGCGAGTTTTTTTTATGGCTTTAAAGGACATGCCTCCTTTTAAAAGCTGCTATGTATGTTTTTCCAGGTTTCCCATAAAATAAGATGGTTCATTACGACTTCTTTAGAAGAACGTTGTACAGAGGAGGTAAGTGGATGAAGATATCCGAACTGTTATCGGCCGAGACGATTAAGCTTGAGCTTGAGGCGGATAACAAGAGTGGGGTAATCGACGAGCTTGCCGGGGTGCTGGATAAGTCAGGCATGCTCACGAACCCGGAAGCATTCGTAGAGGCAATTTGGGAACGGGAAAAAGAGAGTACGACAGGAATAGGTGAAGGCATTGCCATTCCACATGCGAAAACGGCCGCTGTGAAAAAGCCTGCCATAGCGTTCGGGCGGTCCAGGGAGGGTGTCGATTTTGATTCCCTGGATCGCAAGCCAGCACGGTTGTTTTTCATGATAGCAGCTGCTGAAGGGGCAAACAGGGACCACCTGGAGGCGCTGTCACGGCTTTCGAAAATGCTTCTGGATGATACTTTCAAAGAAGCTTTAATGAAAGCTGTAACTCCCGAAGAGGTTTTGAAGGCGATTGATTTATGGGAGGATGCCCGAACGGAACAGGATAGGGAAAAAGGCAGACAGGCAGACAATGACGGTTCAGAAACCGGACAAGCCGGGCGGAAGCTCAAGCTGCTTGCCGTCACATCATGCCCGAACGGCATCGCGCACACCTATATGGCTGCAGAGAATCTGGAAAAAGCAGCGGAACAGATGAATGTGGAAATGAAAGTAGAGACACAGGGGTCAATTGGCGTGGAAAATGAATTGACCCCTGAAGATATCAAGGAAGCCGACGGTATCATCATTGCAGCGGACAAAGCAGTCGACAAATCGAGATTCGCCGGCATAAAGCTGGTTGAAACAGGCGTGCAGGACGGCATAAACAAGCCTGAAGAGCTTATCAGGAGATTCGAAGAGGGTGATGTCAGTGAGTACGAAGGAGTGAAGTCGGCCGGAGAGCTGAAGGAAGAAAGAAAGCAAGGGCAAAATCCGGTATACCGCCACTTGATGAACGGTGTTTCCTATATGATTCCATTCGTTGTGGTCGGTGGGCTGCTGATTGCGCTGTCACTGGCGATCGGCGGAGAACCTACTCCGGAAGGCCTGCAAATTCCGGAAGGATCCTTTTGGAATAAAGTCCTGGCGGTTGGCGGAGCTTCGTTTTCATTCATGGTGCCGATCTTGGCCGGGTTCATCTCGATGAGTATCGCGGACCGGCCTGGTCTTGCGCCGGGGATAGTCGGCGGTCATATTGCCGCAAACGGAAGCTTCTATGACAGTGAGGCAGGGGCCGGATTCCTTGGCGGAATTGTAGCAGGTTTCATTGCCGGATATGTGGCGAGATGGATTAAGAGGTGGAAAGTACCTAAAATGATTGCCCCGATTATGCCGATTCTGATTATTCCACTACTGGCATCCATCATTGTCGCGGCTGTCTTTATTTTTATAATAGGTACTCCGATTGCTGCCGTGTTCTCCGGGCTGACTGATTGGCTGGAAGGAATGCAGGGGGCAAGCAGCATCGTGCTGGCCTTGATTCTTGGAGCTATGATCGCTTTTGATATGGGCGGACCGGTCAACAAAGTGGCCTTCTTGTTTGGGGCTGCCATGATTGCGGAAGGGAACCCGAATATTATGGGTCCGATTGCAGTAGCCATTTGTGTACCGCCAATCGGAATGGGTGTTGCTACTTTGCTTAACAGGCGGAAGTATGAAAAGGCGGAGCAGGATGCCGGCAAAGCCGCCATTGCGATGGGGCTTGTCGGGATTACAGAAGGTGCAATCCCGTTTGCCGCTAAAGATCCGTTAAGGGTTATCCCGAGCATAATGATCGGGTCCATGGTCGGTGCGGTCATCGCCATGATGAGCGGGGTGACAGACCACGTTCCGCACGGTGGGCCTGTTGTCGCGGTCTTCCGGGCTGTGGAAAATGTCCCGATGTTTTTTGTAGCTATTATAGCCGGTGTCATCGTGACAGCGCTTCTGGTCAACGTGCTAAAAAAACCTATTGACGAATAGATGGCGGGAGATGAAAAAATGACAGGTGACAGGCACCTGTCGAAATTTGCGCAAACAAAAAGCCCGGCTTCCCGGGCTTTTTGTTATGGTTTGACATATATCGACGAGTGACAGGCACCGCTACTCTACTCCCAACGCCATCCGCAAATATTCCACAAACAGCTCTGACTGCTCCTTCAGCTTAATGTCCTCACTTGGCAGGATGGTATGATCAAGTGCCAGGCCGTCGATGGACGAGATAATCGATCTGGCCAGTATTTCACTGTCAAACCTGGTGCTGAATTCTCCGCTTTTTTGCCCCTGTTCAATGATATCCTTGTAAATTTTCAACCCGTTATAGTATCGTACCCTGCCATATTCGCGCCGGCGCTTATCGTTTCGGCCGGTTACGAAGAATTCCAGGTTGGAAGGAGCCATGGGGTCCATTTCGTCATCCGGACGGCCACTTTCACCAAATATGCTTCGCATTAATAAATCCCAGTATGAAGGCACTTCTTTTTTCAATAAGCCCTGCATATTTATTCCGGACTGGGTGAGTGATTCTTCAAGGATTGCTTCATATACGTCTTCTTTATTTGAAAAATATTGATACAGCCCGCCGCGGCTCACATTTGCGGCATCCATGATGTGCTTCATCGTTGTCCGTTCATAGCCGTATTCAATGAATACCTCTTTTGCCGCTTCCAATATGTTAGCTCGACGCTGTTCCTTGTGCTCCTTGCTGACTTTCGGAGACATGTTCATTCCCCCGTTCTATTTTGCTTCTGAATAAGAATACGACTAAGGACATTATCACTAAAAGGGAGGCGGTGATGATGAATGTCGGAATAATCCCTATGACCGTGGCAAGCCATCCGCCAAGTAATGGGCCGATGATGGTGGCGGTTGTTGTCACGCTGTTGATCACCCCGAACACTCTTCCTGTCATATGGACAGGTGTATCGGTTTGCACCGCTGCCTGGAACGGAATGAAGACCAGGCTGGCTGCAAAACCGGCAACAAACCCGAGAGCCGGCCCCCACATAAGTGAAAAAGGTATATCAGCAGCTGTCAATACTGCCATCATACCAAAGCTTACGCCGACCCCACAAACACCGGTAATCATCAGCAGGAGGGCGTTATACTCTGTTTTCCTGGCCAACAGCAAGCCGGCGAGAAACATGCCGAGGCCTGAACCGGTCACGAGCATACCGAACAAATCAGGAGAAGCGTCCGTTAATTGGCGGATCAGCACGATGAATTGTGAATCGGACAGCTGCAGGATCAACAGGCTGATTCCCAGCACCGTCATACCTATTAAAAAATAACGGTTTCCTTTGATGAAAGCCATCCCTTCCAAAAAATCTTCTTTAAAAGAAGACTTTTCAGTATGTTCAGCCTGCTGTGTCTGTTTCTCAAGGACATTTGCAGCCTTTGGCAATAAAAAGATGAGGAGGGAGGAAATGATGAACGTCGCCGAGTCGATGTAAAAGACGAGCTTCGTCCCGAATGAAGCAACCAGAATTCCGCTCAGCAGCGGCCCCGCGATTTTCGTGCCGGAATCGATCATGGATGTAATGGACATGGCGCTTTTCATATTTCCCTCCGCAACCACTTCTTTCAATTTACCGTTTTTTGCCGGGACAAAGACGGCGGACAGCAGCCCTGTCGCAAACAAACAGACATACACGGTGTAGATGGAACTTGCCGTTGCCAGTATGAGAATCAGGACGGCTCTTGCCAGGTCGGAAATAATCATAAGCGTTTTCCGATTTAGCCGATCAGCAATAGTTCCCGTGAAGGGGCCGAGCAGCGCCATCGGCACAGCCAGGGACAAAATGATGAAAGAAACTTCCAATGGTGTTGCATTCCATTTCAATCCGACAAGCGTAATAACCGCCACAATACTCAGCCAATCACCAAGTCCTGAAATTAACTGGGCGGCCATTAACGTCAAAAACCCTTTATTTCGTCCCAACCGTGCTTCCATATAAAATCCCTCCATTTATTAAAACGACAGTAGTGTCATTTTTATTATAACGACACCGATGTCGTTTTTTCAACCCCTTTTGGATAAAAATAAAAAAGATGCCCGGCCCAGGTCGCGATAACGTGTTATCGCAGCGTGGGTCAGGCACCATCATTGGTCTCAAGTGTTTTCAGTGAAAGCAAGTAAAGGCTTACGCCGATGCCTACGGCAAATAGAATGACCGTGACAAAGGGTTTTGATACGAGCCACATTGACAGGAAAAGTGTCAGCCATAAAAAGATAATAGAACTGACTTTGGCCTTCTTTTTTATGGCCCGGTATTTAATGTAGTTATAGATATACGGTCCAAAAATCCTGTGATTGATCAACCAGTTGTAAAGCTTTTCCGAGCTTCTAACATAAAAGTAGGCAGCCAGCAGTAAAAGCGGCGTTGTCGGCAGCACCGGCAAAACGATCCCGAGCACACCGAGTGCGAGTGACAGCGAACCTAGAAAAACAAAAAGATATCTTTTTATCGAAAAACGGAATGGTGGCTTCATTGTTACGTTCCTTTCTTGTACAAAGGTTCATGCCCATAAATTATTGAAGTGATCCGGTTTGACGTTTTGCTTTATCAGCTTTTGGACTAGAGCGCGACTCGTTGCTGCATTTCAGAACTGCCAGTAGACGCAAATCGTCCCTAAAGTTAGAGTACTTGCATGTTCCCGGAAACTCACACTTATGAACCGCCTGCCGCGGTACAATCTCTATTTAAAATGTACAATTACTCCGGTGAAGTATGAAATCTGCTATTGGTACCATTTCATCTTAGCTGTGTTCCTTCGCGTTCAGAGAATCCATACCCTCGTTTTCAACGTACAGCCAGATAGTAATAAATTATAGCATTATTTTACTATTATCGGTTGCCCTCGGCTTCTTTAATAGAGCCATATCGGGGAGGAATTTCAAAGTCAAATATGCCGGACGGACAGGATTTCACTAAAACTTTTGCATTTTAACACTATCTTTACATAATAAATCGTTCTCAAATAAGAACAAAATCTTCTCATTATTCGTCCTTTATTTTCAGTACAGGAGTATAATTAAACAAAAGGGTTGTTCTTTTTAACGAACAATTTGAAATCTGTTTCCTAAAGGAGGGAGTGCAAAAACGATGATGACGAAAGTGAACAACGATACCGGCTGAAACTGAATAAAAAGGAGGGCTCGAGGGTGAAAAAATCAACACTTCGCAAAAGATTCAAGAAGGTTATCGTTTTACTGTCAATTTTTCTCCTTACGATTATAAATGGGCTGGGAGCGACGGTATTGGCAGCAGGGGGGAACAGTGGCAGTACCGAGACGGGCGGGGAAAAAACATATACGATCACTATTCATGCTGAAGGTCTGGATAACGAAACCCAGGCACACGTTACGCTAAGCAAGAAAGCGGAGGCAGGCGAGCCGCCGGTGACCATGTCAGGGGATACAGTCAACCATCAAATTGTGTTTAAGCAAGTTCCTCCAGGCGGGTCGGCCACAATTACAGGGAGCGGCATTGCTGGATATGAAGGTCCGGTGCCATTGATAATCGAGCTGAAACAGGCACAGGGCAATTTTCAAAAATCAGGGACGCTCCTTTATAAAAAAGTGGAACGCATCGGGGTAACAGGCATCACCATAGATAAAAGTGCTGTGAGCTTGTTGAAAGGGCAGCAAGAAAAAATCACGGCCAGCATCGTGCCGGCAAATGCCTCAAACCAGGCTGTAAGCTGGACAAGCAGTGATCAGGGTGTTGCCATTGTGGATGCAAGCGGCAATGTCTCAGCGAAGGCGAGCGGTACTGCGAACGTGACGGCGGCAATTACGGATGGAAACCAGACATTCACGGCAACAGCTTCTGTCACGGTAAAGGAGATTACGGGATTTCAGCCTCTCGAGACAATCACCGCTCAAACAGGTGAAGTGATTACGCTGCCGGCTGAAGTAACTGCCGTTCTAAACGATGGTTCAACATTGCAAGTCCCGGTATCCTGGGACGGAACGAATGGTCAAGCTGTCTTTAAGGAGCCAGGGACTGAGACACTGACAGGAACTGTGACAGGAACAGCTGAAAAACCTGTGCTGACGATTGAGGTAACCGGTTCTACAGCAGTTGAAGTGAAAACGGCCGTGTTGGATGCGAACACACAGAGCCTCTTTATTGGGGAAACAAAGACCCTTTCCATCATTGAATATACACCTGAAGGGGCAAGCTTGCAGGCGCTTGTATGGAAAAGTGATGGCTCAGCCGTTTCGGTACAAAAAACGGGTGATCCTGCGGTTGTTGAGTTAACGGGTACTGCAGCGGGAAGCTCGGTTGTTACAGTCGAAAAGCTTGATGGAACACCGCTTGCAGAATGTTTAGTCACGGTTGCTGCGGATCCGGCAGTCACCGATCCGGCATATATCGTGGCGACAACTGAAGATTCTGCTGAGGCTGTCGACCAATTTGAAGATAAAGAAAGCGTGTTTATCCGCGCGTATGGAATGCCTGAAGGCACCTATCATGTAAAAGTGGAGCAGAAGGGCAGCGATCCTCTTCTCGGTGACGGCACCGTGGATATTGCTTTTAATGAACAGGGTGAGGCGATATTCAACCTTTATGATGTGACTGGGTTTGAGGAAACGGAAAATTTCTCGAAATCATACTTTGTTTACATGAGCCAGGACCCGGTCTTTCCACCTGGGGATGATGAAGACGGCATTCCGAAAACATTCCAGGATAATTTCAAAATCGGTTCGCCGATTCCAACTGGCGCTATTGGCGTTAACGTGGTAGTTGAGGAAAATGGACAAATCATCTCACTGGATCCGGAACTTAAAGGAATGGATGTCATCCTTGGGCGTGAAATCAAAGATAAAACAGCAGCAGAGACCCAATTGGAGGATTATCTGAATCCGCTTTACGATGGAACAGACGCCACCTCCAAATATTCGGATGAAGCGAAGTTGATCGGCGAGGTCCAGGCAGACGGCAGTGTCGTCTGGGGCACACCAAAGGAAGTGCTGAAAATCGGCGGGTATATCCTGTTGATCGAACTGCCGGACGGCTATACTTCTAACCTTGATCAGTTAAACCCGGATTCCGAAGACGGCGAACTGCTGAAGGAAGTCCATATTGAACGGGATACCGATATTTACCGTCAGATTGTCCTGAAAAAGACAGCAGTGGATGATGGGGATGAAGGCCCTGATGTTACACTGAGCGCTCCACAGTTGAGTGTGTATATCGGCGGAACAGCGAATCTTTCAATAATTGACTTTTTCCCGGCAGATCTTGATCTGGCAACTCTTGAGTGGGACAGTTCAAATCCGGAGATTGCTAATGTGACGGTTGGCGATGATCCGGCACTTGCCGCCATTGAAGGGCTTTCCGCCGGGTATGCTTCAATTACAGTTAAAACGACTGATGGCGAACCGCTGGCAAGTTGTTATGTCAGCGTTGGTGCAGACCCATCCGTGGTCGATCCATTCCGGATTGTTGCCACGACGGAAGATTCGGAAGAACCGGTCGACCAGTTCCTGTCGAAAGAAGATGTCTACATCAGAGGCTATAATCTTCCTGCTGGCGACTATCATGTAAAAGTGGAGCAAAGCGGAAGCAACCCACTTCTCGGTGAAGGGATGTTTACTGTAGGAGAAGGGGAAGATTTGGTAGGCTTCAATCTGTATGAAATAACAGAATTTAGAGATACGACCAATTTCTCAAAATCCTATGTCGTTTATATGAGCCAGAACTCTGACTATCCGATGGGGGATGACGAAAACGGCATTCCGAAAACATTCCAGGATAATTTTAAAATCGGTTCGCCGATCCCTACTGGCAATCTAAACGTGGATGTAGCCCAGCTAAGGGGCGGAGTCATTGGGCCGGTCGATTCAATCATAGTCGGCAAGGATGTCATTCTTGGCCGTGAGATAAAAGACAAAACCGCTATTGAAACGACCTATCAAGATTATTTGAACCCGCTTTATATTAATGAGTTGGCCACTCCGGGTATTTCGAAATATACAGATGAGGCGAAATTGATAGGCCACATCCAGGCGGGCGGCAGCGTCAAATGGGATCCTCCGAAAGAAGTGCTGAAAATCGGCGGCTATATCCTATTGGTCGAGTTGCCGGATGGGTTCATATCCAATCTGGATATGCTGAATCCGGACAGCGATGATGGGGAGCTATTGAAAGAAATCCATATCACGCGGAATTCAGTCATTGAGCGGGAGATTATCATTCAAAACATTTCATATACAGGTCCTGGAGATTCACCAGTGGAGGAAAATCCGGATGAGGGGGACAGCGGCGGAGTGCCGATAGAAGAAGGGGAAGATAACGACGATGGTGATGAACCCCAGGTTGATGGAGATTCTGAGGGAGATGACGGAGGTGTACCGGGAGACGGATCAGCCGGCGATCCATCAGCGCCTCCTTCCGAAGGCGGAACAGATCAGCCAGGACCTCCCGATGCAGCACCTGGAGACGGACAGGGCGGAACTGAACAGCCTAAAAAGAAAACAGTCATCACGAAGCCTGTTGTGAAAGATGGAAAGGCAGCCATCCCTGATGCGGCTGTTGAGTCGCTGGCAGACAAAGGGAATATCCACGTTGATGTAAAGGATACCGGGAAAGATCCTGTAATTAATGTTGTATTGACCGAAAAACAAGTACGCTTATTGAAAGCTAAACAGGCAGCTGTCACGATTGCAAGAGGCGGCCTCAACATTAAAGTTCCTTCTTCTATTTTGGGTGATGAGGAAGATGTAATTATCATCATTAAACGGCTGCAGGATATTCCCGAAGCCCTGAGCGAGGTATACGATATCACAATTAAGCAGGGGAACAAAACCATCAGTCAATTTGATGAAGGAATCTTGTTGACATTTACCGTAAACACACGAACAAACAGTAATCCAGAGCAAGGAAAAATCTTTTATTTGAATGAAGAAACGAACAAATGGGAGCTTATTGGCGGAGAGTACCATGAGGGTAAAGTATCAGGCTACACCAGGCATCTCAGCACGTTCACAGTATTAGGAAACAGCGAAGATGAAGAAGGGCAAACGCCAAATCCTTTTAACCTGGTATCTGCTTCAACCAATGGAACAAATGTACAGCTTCTTCCAAATACGGCGGGAAACAGATATGACTTGCTCCTGGTCGGTTTCACTCTTGCAGCATTTGGACTTGCACTATTCCTTCTGAACTCGAGGAACAAAGCGAGAGTGCGCACAAAAAGATGAACATAAAGAAAGAGCCTGACCCCGGCCGGGATCAGGCTCTTTACGTGAGAAGCAATTTGAAAAATCGGGGAATCTCCAGGGCCCCGGTCAGGCAGCTCATGACACCGGCAAGTACTTCGACAAATACCGACAGGTGACAGGCACCCCTCGAAATGTATGGAGGAAACGAAAAGGGTTTCTTGAATTTTATATAGGATGATGTAAAGAGGAAAGAGGCGGGGAAGTTGGAAGATGAGACATTAAAGCAATCAATAGAAAAAGTTATGGATGAGGAAATGTTTTCGGGAGCAGTAATGATAAACAAGGGCAGCCGGACCTTGTTTACGTCTGCAGCCGGTTTTGCCAACCGGGCGGATCAGCTTCCGAATACCGTCGACACGCGATTCGGTATCGCGTCCGGATGCAAACTGTTTACTGCCATTGCGGTTTGCCAGCTTGCTGAACAGGGGAAGATATTACTTGATGACAGGCTTAAAGACTGTCTTGATATTGAATTTTCCGGGTTTGATGAAAACATTACCGTCCATCATCTGCTGACCCACAGTGCAGGGATACCTGATTATTTTGATGAGGCGGTAATGGATGACTTTGAAGATCTCTGGAAACTGACGCCTATGTATCTTTTAAGGACGTTAGAGGACTTTCTGCCTTTATTTCGGGACGGGCAAATGATGTTTCGGCCGGGGGAGAAATTTCACTACAATAATGCAGGATATATTTTGCTGGGGCTGATCATCGAACAGCAATCCGGGCTTTCTTTTCAGGAATATGTAGAAAGGGAAATCTTTAAGCCATGCGGGATGGATCGGTCCGGCTATTTTGCGCTTGACCAGCTTCCTGGGAGTACGGCATATGGTTATCTTGATATGGAGGATGGGTCATACAAAACTAATATATATTCGATTCCAGCCACGGGAGGAGCAGACGGGGGTGCATTTGTGACGGCGCCGGACATGGTGAAATTGTGGGACGGTTTACTTGGTCATAAGCTTTTAAGCGAAGAATATACCCGTTTACTGATGACTCCGCATATCCACGTGAAAAAGGGAGTTTCTTATGGGTATGGAATGTGGATTAATGACCGTGACGGTTCTATTTATAAGTATCACGTTATGGGCTATGACCCGGGCGTGAGCTTCCACTCTGCCTATTACCCTGATGCGGATGCGAGGATAACAGCCGTATCTAACTTGAGCTCAGGTGCGTTTGCTGTGATGAAGGCGGCGGAAGAGGCAATGTTCTTGTAGGTGCCTGCCCCCCGGTCCAGGAAAACAGTAACATACCGGGGGGCAGGCGCCTTCTAGGGCAAAAAAATGCCTGTCTCCGATGATTCCGGAGGACAGGCATCTTTTCGGCAAATAACGACAAGTGACAGGCACCTGTCAAGCTTTGAAGAAAGAGCCGTTCAACATTTCCACAGCATCGCCGATATTGGCAGGATGCCCCATTTCAATCAGTGTTTCGCCGATCAAAACGACTGCTTTTTCAAGCATGTCTTCGGTGACATTTCCCATGTGGCCGATTCGGAATGCTTTGCCGGCGAGATGGGCAAGTGCGCCTGCGACGATCAGTCCTTTTTCGGCCAGAGCGGCACGGAATGCAGCATCATCGACTCCTTCCGGGTAGAGGATGCAGCTCAATGTTGCGGCAGCGGCTTCCTCGTCTGCAATAGCTTTCATGCCATATACGGAAAGGGCTGACCGGATTCCTTTTCCGAGGGCCTCATGGCGTGTGATGCGTTTTTCCATGCCTTCCTCCATGACGAGCCTCATTCCTTCATTATATGCATAGATCAGGTTCACCGGCGGGGTGGCGAAGTATTTTTGCGGGTCATGCATGATCGGAATCCAGTTGTAAATGTCGGAATAATAACCGGGCACATGTCCGATCTTTTCGCGGGCAGCGAGCGCCGATTGGTTAAAGGCGACGATGGCAAGGCCAGGCGGAACACCGATCGCTTTCTGGGCGCCGGTCAGCACGACATCAATTTTGGCGTTTTCATCGCCATATGTCTTGCTCATGTCTTCTTCCATCGCGGCTGTTGCACATACACCATCGACAATGACGAGCGCCCCGTGTTTTTTGATGACTGGCACCAGTGCATCAAGATCGGCGGCTACGCCTGTTGAGGTGTCGGCATGCGTGATTGTGACTGCCTTGAAATCTCTGGAGGCGAGTTTTTCATCGACCAGTGCCGGATCCACCTGCTTTCCCCATTCAGATTGAAGCATGTCGACATTATAGCCGAATGCTTCTCCCAGCTTAATGAAGCGGTCTCCGAAAAAACCATGGCTGATGACCAGGATGTCCGCCCCGGATGGCACAGTATTGATCAGCGCCATTTCCATTGCGAGTGTCCCTGATCCGGAAATGACAAATACTTCCCCGTCTGTCTTGAACATGGCCTTTGTCTTCTCAAGAGCGCTCCGGTAAATGTCTGCGAACCTGGCATCGGTATGGCTTCTGGTTTCCTGCGCAAGGGCATCATAAATGGAATCGACAACAGGTGTCGGTCCCGGTATAAGCAGCATTTCTTTATTGCGCAACTCTTCCATCCTCCTTATTAATAACGTAATAGAACACATTCTATGTTTATTATACAGAAAAATCTAGCTATTCTGTTCTGGCCTTTTGTAGACTTTTTAACAATAAATAGGTTTGTCCGATGTCTGCAGTAAAGGGTTTTGCCATGCTGGGGCAGTCAGAGAGCAGCGCCCGGCAACCAACGGTAACGTTTTTCCTATTTTTGGTTTTAACAGTTTTACTCATCAAATGCCTGGGAAACGCCGTATTACAACAAAATAAAAATCCCAAATCTACAAGGAGGCATCTAGAGATGGAAAACAGACATGTAATTGGGGTTTATGAGTCCTCAGAAGAAGTGATTAACAAATTTGAAAATAATAATCGCCAAAACCAGGATTCCGCTGGCTTCTCAGTCATCGGTGAAGATAAAAATGAAGTCGAGCGTGTATCTGACGAACTTGGTGTTGATATGGAGCCGCTTAATAGTGATGAAAACAAGCAGGGCGGCGGATTTCTGGACAAAATCACTTCCGCACTAAAAGGTGAACATGAAGCACCCGTAGAAGATACCCTCATGGAAATGGGTGTTCCGGAAGACGAAGCACAAGAATATGCACCTGAACTCGAACAGGGCAAGATGCTTGTTGTAGGTGACCCGGAACTGGCGGCAAATGAAGGTGCAGATGTCACCGCAGGCACACCTCCAGCAACTGGAACAGGTACTGAGTTGAACAGTTGAAGATGAACGTGACATCCAATTGCGTGAAGAACAGCTCGACCTCAATAAACGAGAGGCGGAAGCCGGCGATGTCGAAATCGAAAAAGAAGTCGTGGAGGATACTGAAACGGTGAACGTGCCGGTTTCACGTGAAGAAGTTTATGTGAAAAAACGTCCTGTCCATGACGAGGAGACAGCAGAAGTGAACGCAAACTCCCTGAAAGAGGACGAAGAATACCACATACCGGTAATGAAAGAAGATGTCGAGGTCCGGAAAAAGCCGGTCGTTTCCGATGAAGTTGTTGTCGGTAAACGGGAGGTGGAAAATGAGGAGCAAGTCAGGGAAGACGTGAAACATGAGGAACTTCATGTAAAAGGTGAAGGAAACCTGGATGTCGATGAGGACAAGAACGTTTTCAATGACTCGGTGAACAGCAAGTACGACGACAACTCAATGAACAGCAGATATGACAAGCAATAAGCCTAAGTGCTGAACGGTGTCTGTCCCCGGCGCATCAAAGCGCCGGGGGACAGGCACCGTTTTAGTTTCTAACCTCGGTCACAGTCACAATCTTATACCCTTTCGCCTTCAAAACCGGAATCACACGGTCGACTGCTTCAGGCGTGTTGATGCCGCCGATATGCATAAGCACTATATCCCCGTTGCTGGCATTGGCAGTAATTCGGGAGACGAGATAATCCACTGACGGCTGTTTCCAGTCGAGTGTATCGAGTGACCACTGGATACTGTATGGGTAGCCGGCCTGGCCTACAGCTTTCAAGGCGGTGGTATTATAGGCTCCATATGGGAAGCGGAAATAAGGGCGCGGACTTTTGCCGGTTGCAAGAACAATCGCTCTTTCCGCTCTTGCCATCTCCTGGAGGATCGCATCGTAGCTGATAGCTGTAAAGTCAGGATGGGAATACGAATGGGCAGCGATTTCATGGCCGTCCGCCGCAATCCGTTTCGCATAAGACGGAAATTTTTCTGCCCATTTTCCGGTTAAAAAGAAGGTCGACTTGACATTATGCTTTTTCAAGACATCCAGGATGCGGATTCCAGCTGCGTCACTGCCGGCATCAAATGTGAAGGCGATTTCCTTTTGCTGCAGGCTGCCGTGGATGATCAATATGGATGGTGAAGCAGCCGGCGGAGCAGGGGGCGGTGCCGGCGGCGGGACTGCATCAATACCGTAAATTTTCAGTGCCT
The DNA here is from genome assembly GCF_001644195.2 of Bacillus marinisedimentorum. NCBI lineage: Bacteria > Bacillati > Bacillota > Bacilli > Caryophanales > Bacillaceae > Bacillus > Bacillus marinisedimentorum. The sequence goes on from NZ_LWBL02000040.1 coordinate 106,296, forward strand.
GGCCGACATAAATCGTATCCGTCGAAAGACTGTTCCACGTTTTGAGCTGGTCGACAGTGACATCCGCGCGCTGGGCGATAGACCATAGCGTGTCGCCGCTAACTACTTTATAGAGTACATAGCTGTCATCAGGTACATTGATATCATCATCTGCTGCCGGCGGGTCTGGTTTATCACTGTCATCGCCGCCTGCCGGAGGTTCCGGTTCGCCTGTGTCGTCATCTTTAGACGGGGGTTCCGGCTCATCACTATCATCCTCTGCGGGAGGCTCAACCGATTCATCATCGTTTTTTTGTTCTTCCTCGATTGCGGCCGCCTTCAACTCTTCTTCGTACGCTGCCGCATCATGGAGAGTCGCGAAGCTTTTTATATCCGTCACTTTTTCGTTATCCATCGTGATGACGATAAATCCGTCAGCAGCTTCATAAATGATGCCTTCACTTCCGTTTTCCAGCATGAATTCCCTGGCCAGCTCCAGGTTAAATCCGGTTATTGCGGTTTCGTATTCTGTGAGGGGCATGCCGGCAGTAATGACGGAAGTCACTTCTTCGATGGCAGATGCCTTGATTTCACCGCCATTATTAGCATCCCCTGAGACAGGTTCAGGTTCTTGTGCAGAATCTCCGAAGTAGCTGATGCCTGCAAGTGTAATCGCAATAACCGTCCCGACAGCAGCAAGCGAAAAGGCAAGGGCAGACCACTTCTTACCGTTGACTTTGCCGAAAATGCCTGCGACCAAAAGCAACCCTACAACCGCAACTCCGATGAGCACTGCCATTTTTGAGCCCTCCTCATTGATAAGAACGGGTGACCGGAAAAGGCAACAAGTGATTTTGGGATGCAGTTACACGATACCTATATCAGGACTCTAACTATCCCTATTATACCATATGGACCAGGATAATAGATTGATATAACAGGGAGCCTGGCCGGCTGAATCCTCTTTGTATGAAGCCGGGGAATGGCATTTTTCGGACGGTTAATTAAACGTTTGATTAACTGGCATCTTCAGGGTAAATAGTCCTGATGGCAAGTGTTGCCGAAAATACTAATTCCGTTAAAGGGTGCTTTAGTGGAATAGTCCTATAAAAATGAAACGCTCCAAGCTAATTTCACTTGGAGCGTTTTTCGGCACTAGTTATGTTGGGTTTCACCTTGCCAATTTGGTTGGTAAAAACGAATGGGATTTTACGTTGTATTTGTAATGCTGCACCTTAAAACCGAGCCAGTTAGTGTGGAGAAGGCGTGTTTTTACGGATTGCAGCTATTTGTTTATAATCTCTGACACGGTCACAAATTTGTATCCCTTTGCCCGCAGCTGGTCAATGATTTGCGGCAGGGCTTCGATTGTTCCGTCCAGATGGCCTGGGACACGGAAATTATGCTGCAGGACGATGCCGCCCGGCGAAGCATTAAGGTGAACCCTTTTAAGGATTGGAGTAATTATAGATTCTTAGAAGGAGGTATATCAATATTAAAATAATGGAAAAAAGGTTCCTGCCCGGCGCATTAACGCACCGGGGCAGGAACCGCCAACGCGCCATCATTCGGCGCTATTCAAACCGATCCAGCCGGACAATATCCTGGGCCGGGTGGTAGTTGTATAAAAGCATGTCGCGGATGATCGTTGCGCCAAGCATGCTGTAGAGCGCTCCGTTTCCGCCGAATCCGAGGAGGAAATAAGCATTTTTGTAATCGGGATGCGGTCCGATTAACGGCCGGCCGTCAAGTGTTTTTGCAAATACAGCGTTATATTCATAATCAACTTCAAAATTCATCTGAGGAAAGAGGTCTTGCGTCAGTTTGATCAGCTGCTCGGTTTTCTTTTTGATTTTTCGTACCGAACTGACGGGATGAGAGATCCTTTCATCAAGTCCGCCCATGATAAGCCTATGGTCGTCACTCAGCCTGATATATCGGTAAGGCCTGCTCGTTTCCCATATGTGGCAGTTTTGATACCAGAGGTCCGATTTGCTCAGCGGTTTTGTGACGAACACATGAGTTTGAGTGAGGTAAAATTTCTTTGTTTTGATGAAATCCAGTGTTTCATAGCCGGTGGCAAAAACCACTTTCCGGCATTTGATTCTGCCGCCGCTCGTTTCAAACACTTGACTTGCATCCCCAAGTTCATAGCTGGTCACGCGGGTATTTTCATATACCTTGATGCCATTGCCGGCGGCTGCATCAACTAAAGCATGATTGTATTTGAACGGGTCGAACTTTGCCGCATTCAGCGAATAGATTCCGGCTGGTTTGCTGAGGGGGAACTTGCTCTCGATTTCCTCCCGATCCATGTATGTCACAGGGAAGCCGTGTTTGACTAAAAGGTCGAAATCCGCTTTCAGCTGTTTCACATCCGTTTTTGTACTGGCAAAGTACATGCTGTTCCGGCGCTCAAATCCTGTGTCGGTTTTCACCGCCGATGCAAGCCTGTACATTTCATCGACAGCTTGCAGGCATAATTTGTAAAAGTAGACTGCTTTCTCCTCACCTAATTCTTTGATCATTGTGGAAAGCATTTTATCAGAAATAAATTGCAGGGACCCGGTGTTTGCCCCTGTCACTCCGGAGGCGATTTCTCCTTTTTCCACCAGTACCGCATCAACGCCATACTCTGAGAGCAAGTAAGCACACATCGATCCGGACAGGCCGCCTCCGATAATTAAAACATCACATTCAATGTCGTCATTAAGGGGTTTATAGCGCTTATGTCCCGAACTCACTGCCGGCCAGTATAAATCACCGTTATAAAGATCCATCACGACAGTCCTTTCTTCTGATACGAGTTACTTTTATTTTCCGCCAATATTCGTTAATTATGTAAAAGAGGTGCCGGCCCCGGCTGCATTACTTCCTTAGCAGGCGGGGCGGGCACCTCTTAACGTAAAACCTTCCGATAATAATCCGTATCCAAAATCCTGGCGGCATAATAGAACTTGCTGTCGGCGACTGCCGACATCCGTTTGATGTATGCTTCGCCGGCAGCACTGCCTTTGTTCGGCGTGAATTTGCCGGTCAGTGAGTTATAGCGGCCTCTGTCTGTAATGAAGCTTTTATTCTCAAAAAGGACGAGCGGTTCAGCATCGGAAAGGATATCCGTCCCCATCAGAAGCCTGGAATCATATTCCAATCCCAGCAGGTTTGAAAGGGTCGGGATGATATCGATGCTTGAGGCCGGTTTGTCGATCGTGACAGGCTCCATCCCTTTCGCGTACAGGATGAACGGGCTTTTATACAGCTCGAAGTTTCGTTCTACACGGCGGCCGGCCATTTCATCGATCACGTTATCTTCAAGCCCGTACGGAAAATGATCGGCGCTTAAGGCGATGAGCGTCTTATCGGCGACTCCCGCTTCTTCAAGCATTTCGTTCAAGCGCTTCAGGGCCCGATCCAGTTCGACCTGGGTTGCGATATAGGCTCTGCCGGCCTCCGAATAAGGAAGAGACTGTACATGCTTCCTGTTTTTCCAGGCGATGAAATTGCCGGTGAATGAGTATTGCATGTGTCCGCTTACGGTCATGTAATAGGCATGGAACGGCTGATTGCCAATATATTCAGGAACCGTTTTTTCAATCATTTCCAGGTCTGATTCCGGCCAGGTCTTTTTCATATCAAGCCCGTTGCCGACGGCTTTATAGTCATAGCCCATGTTCGGATGTGATATATGTCTTTTGTAATAGGAGTACGTATGGTTGTGATAGGCATTCGTTTGATAGCCAAGCTTCTTCAGCTGGTTCCCCATCACAAAAGGTAAATGGTTGTCTCCCGATTTGTAAAAACTCCATACGCCTTTTTTAGGAATGAGCCCCGTGCATGCGGCATATTCACCGTCTGTCGTGCTCACACCCCAGATGGGATTGTAGAAATTTGTGAAACGGAAGCCTTCATTGACCATTTTATAGAGGGTCGGCGTGACGTCTTCCCGGACGGCATAAGGCGAAAAAGCTTCCGCCGTAATGAAGATGAGATTGTAGCCTTCGAATTTTCCCGTATACTCATTTTTGGCGGTTGGCGGGACGTTTTTAAAATACTTGTGCATCTTTATTAGCTGCGGGTCGTTTTCAGCATCAATAAGCTTGTCGAAGTCGATATCCATCACGTTGTATTCCCGAGCAGGTTCCCCGGACTCTGCCTTTCCTGAAGCCGTGTCTGGCAGCGGTGACCATATTTGGTCAGGCGAAGCTTTAAGTGCAGGAGACCAGCCGGTGAGAAGACGCTGTAAATCTAGCCTCATTGTTGTGACCATACCCAGTTTATTTGCGGATTGTGCAGGATTGCTGTTTTCGAAATACAGGTCATAAGCGGAAAGCTGTTCCCGTCCGCCCCCGTAAACAGCCAGCACACCTGCCGCATGGGCAAACACCATAAACGAAATCAGTGCCGCTCTGTTTATCCCGGCGATTTTTGTGAACGGCAGGTAATTCCGCCCTGCGGTAATGAGAAAAAGGACAGGAAGGAAAATCAGCAATATCCAAAGGCTATTTTTAAGTGAAAATGTTAGTGCATCCTTCCAAAATTCTGCCGCCTGGCCGGCATTTTTAGCGGAGTAAAGTGTATAAAACGTCCGGAACAGTTTAAAGTAGATCAGTTGTGAAGTGAAAATAAAAGCGGTCAGCCCAAGGAGTGCGGCCGATAATATCCGGTTGAAGGGTGCCTTCCTTGAAAAGCTGGCAAGCAAGTAAAAGAAGGAGCCGGCAGTAACGGAAAAAAGCAGAACAATCAGTAAGTGCCGGCCATTAAACGCCTGGCCGGAAGCAATTCTGAAAATAAGCTCCATATAGACAATGGACGAGATAAAAAGTGCAAGCAAATATGATTGCTTTCCCGTTTTCTTCATAACCAGACCATCCTTTTTTTCGTATAAGAGTCTAAATTGGCAGCAAGGAAGTATATCGACGCAGCGGCCAATTTTTAAAATATAAATAAGGGCAGCGATGCCTCTGTGTTCGCATAAAGGATCGCCAATCGGCGAGTTTTCATTAACTTATTCCTATGTACGGGCCGAGGCTTGTATTCATGTGTGCATGTGTGCTTCTGAATAGGATAAGAGAAAATACAGCAAGTTATTTAGTTTCTGATAGTATTCTCCTATTTATAAGTCGATTCCTGTAGACATTCCGTTACACTTTGTCCTGCTCCTTCAGGGGAGAATTCTGACACTGCGTTATTCTGTCCAATATTTTTGAAATCAACAAATCATAATTTCTTATTAACAGTATAAGAAAATATGATATCATGACACTTACATAATGATTTATAAAAATCAACGCTTTCAGGGGGTACTTATAATGAAGAAAATAGCAGCTGTCATTACTATGCTGATACTGGGAATGCTTGCCGGATGCGGCAGCGATAGTGAGGAAGCTGGCGGTGAATCAGGCTCCGGCGGCAGTGATGAATCCGTTTTTAAAATCGGTGCGATCCCCGATCAGGATGTTTCAGATTTGAATAGGAGGTTCGAAGAGTTCGCGGATTACCTTGCAGAGGAAACCGGACTTGATGTCGAATATGTGCCGTCGCAGGATTATGCTGCGCTTGTCACAGCATTCAAACGCGGTGAAGTCCAGCTTGGATGGTTCGGAGGATTGACAGGTGTCCAGGCGCGCAATGCCGTGCCGGAAGCGGAGGCCATTGCACAGCGGCCATCTGATGAAGAGTTCCATTCCGTTTTTATCACCCAAAAAGACTCTGGCATCAATTCGCTTGAAGACATGGAGGGCAAGCGTTTCACTTTCGGCAGCGAGAGCTCTACATCGGGCCATTTGATGCCTCGCCATTTTCTGAATGAGGCAGGGATTCAGCCGGATGAAGATTTTGACGGCGACGTAAATTATTCGGGTTCACATGATAAGACGTGGAAATTGGTTGAGTCCGGCGCTTATCAGGCAGGCGTCCTGAATGAAAAAGTTTGGGAAAGCGCAGTCGAGGAAGATAAGGTGGACCTTGAAAAAGTTGAAGCCATTCATACAACACCAGCTTATTACGATTATAATTGGACGATCAACAATGTTGATGAAACGTTCGGTGAAGGAACAAAGGAAAAAGTGAAAGAGGCCCTTCTATCCATGGGGGAAGAACAGGGTGATATTCTCGAATTGTTCCAAACCGATTCCTTTATTGAAACAAAGAACGAAAATTACAAAGACATTGAAAAAGTGGCGAAAAAGGTTGGAATCCTTAAGTAGCAATTGATGCCTGACCCTGTCACTCATACAGAGGGGGCCGGGTGTCTTCGCAGGAAGGTGAATTCTTATGCGGCAAGGCAGCGCTTATTCGGTAGATGGGATTGAAAAACGATATAATGGAACGAGAGTAATCGGCCCGCTGTCTTTTGAAATCCGGCAGGGAGAATCGGTTGCGCTGATCGGGCCAAGCGGTGCAGGCAAGACGACCCTGTTGAATATTTTATCGGGAATTATTACACCTGATGACGGAGTGATAGAACTGGGCGGTGCGGCGCTGTCTTCTTACCGGTATGGCGGGGAGCTGGCCCGGAAAACCGGGATGATGAGGCAGCAGTTCGATCTGGTCGGCCCGCTGCCGGTGCTGCACAATGTGCTTGCCGGCAGGCTCGGGAAATGGAGTTTTTCCAAATCGCTGTTTTCGTTACTGTTTCCGCAGGACCGGAAGCTCGCTGAAGAAGCGCTGCACCGTGTCGGTCTCTCGGGCCGCGGCCATGAGAAAACGTCCGGCCTGTCAGGCGGTGAGCAGCAGCGGGTTGCGCTGGCCCGCCTGCTTGTGCAGAACCCTGAAGTCATCCTTGCCGATGAGCCGGTGTCTTCACTGGATCCGGCCCGTTCGGAAAGCGTGCTTCGACTGCTGACGGCGCTTGCGTCGGAGCGGAATCAGACGCTGATTGCAAGCCTCCATTCGGTTGAACTCGCCCGGAAATATTTCAAGCGGGTTATCGCAATGAAAGACGGTGTCATCCAATTCGATCTCCAGGCAGGGGATGTCAGAGTTGCCGACCTGGAACACCTGTATGCACTTGCGGAGGGCAAATAGGATGGGTCAGATGTTTTACTTTCATAAACGCGGGCTGCTGACGGCTTTATTGGCACTTGTGTTCATCGCCAGCCTGTTTTCGGTGAACTGGGGGCCTGACCTTATCCATAACGGCGGCATCACAACGATGGTTCAGCTGGCAGAAGGGATGGTGAAGCCTGCTCTTTCGTCTGAAATCCTTATGCTCGGTCTTGCTGCTTCATGGAAAACGCTTGCTTATGCAGCAACTGGAATGACACTGGCACTCGTACTCGGATTGGTTTTCGGCGTGCTTGCATCAGGTGTCTTGTTTCGGAAGGGACGTTTGCGGCGGGCGGCCAAAACGATATTCCGCGGACTCCTCGGTTTCATGCGGGCAATCCATGAACTGGTATGGGCGTGGCTGTTCGTTGCGGCCATCGGCCTGAGCCCGCTTGCTGCTGTTTTTGCCATCGGAATCCCGTATGGCGGGATTCTGGGACGGATTTTTGCAGACATGCTGAATGATGTGCCTGATGAACCGGTCAACTCCCTGAAAATGAGCGGGGCATCAAGCCTGCAGCGGCTTTTGTACGGCTATTTTCCACTGGCGGCACCTGATATGGTGAGCTATGCATTTTACCGGTTCGAGTGCGCGGTTCGGTCTTCGGCGATTATGAGTTTCATCGGCCTGGGCGGTCTCGGGTTTCAAATCGAGCTGTCGCTCCATGATTTAAAGTACGATGAAGTGTGGACATTTCTGTATTTCCTGATCGCCCTGGTCATCCTCGTTGACGCCTGGAGCAGGCTTGTCAGAGGGAGGCTGGCGCTATGGTGACAAGATTTTTCCAAAAGGCGGCTGCCCGGCTTCCGGTCATCAAACTGTCGCTGTTCCTGGCCGCGGTTCTGGCCGCCGCTTCGTGGCTTTTTTTGTTTACATCCGAAGGGGCTGATCTCCCTGCCCTTTATTCCGGGCAAAACGTCCAGCATACGATGGATTTCCTGACAGAACTGGCAGGTATTGAGCAGGAAAACCCGGCGTTTTTGTCAGCTGAAAGCTGGAAGCATGCACTCTCGCTTACATTTGATACGCTTATCATGAGTATTATGGCAATCGGGTTTGCCGTCATTGTCGTGGTGTTGACCGTTATCCCTGCTGTAAAAACATCGTCAGCAGGATTTCTGTCAATCTCGAAAAAGGGATATGGCTTATTTCTGTTTTGGGCTGTACGGCTTTTTTATGTTTTTTCAAGAGCGGTTCCGGAACTGCTCTGGGCCATGTTGATTATCTTCATTTTGATGCCGGGCATCCTGCCGGGTGCCATCGCCCTGGCGATCCACAACCTTGGCATTCTCGGAAAGCTCTGTGCGGAAGTGATTGAAGATATGGACGGCCGTCCGCTCCAGGCCCTGGAAATGTCCGGTGCTTCAAAAGCACAGCTACTGATATACGGCGTCATTCCGCTTGTCTTCCCCAAATTTATCACGTACATCCTGTACAGATGGGAAGTCATTGTCCGCACAACCGTAATTGTCGGGTTCGTCGGCGCCGGGGGGCTTGGCCGGGAATTCAAACTGAGCATGAGCTGGTTTCATTATACGGAAGTGGCCCTTTACTTAATCTGCTATGTCGGCCTTGTCTTTCTGGCCGATCTCATTTCGGAAGGTTTGCGGAAAGCTGCCGAGTAAAAGGAGGGAACATGGATGAATCTAAATCATTTGAATGCTTTCGTGCAAGTTTCCGATACACAGAGTTTTAAAGAGGCGGCCCGGATTCTGGCGGTCTCCCAGCCTGCTGTAACCCAGCGGATCCAGCTGCTGGAAAAGCATTTCGGTATGAATCTTCTCCATAAGGACTCTTCCGGGATCAGGCTGACCCGGGAAGGTAAGCTTTTATATAAACAGAGCAACAAAATCCTTGCCCTCTGGCGAGAAACGGAAGATATGATTCTCGGGCCGGAGCCCACGGGGGAGCTATTGGTTGGAGCAAGCACCATTCCTTCCCAATACCTGCTTCCTGAAATGGTAAAGGAAAGCCGGCTAAAGTTTCCGGACATGCGGATCCGGGCGAAAGTGGCGGGGAGCCGCACTGTTTATTCATGGCTTCTTGAGAGAAAAATAGATATTGCCCTCACCGGTGAAACAGATGAATCCGATCGCGTCCATTCAAGGCGGGTTTTCACCGATAACCTTCAGTTGATTGCATCTAAAGACTGTCCGCCGGTGTTCGATTCGATAAGTGATGCAATGAAATGTGACTGGGTGCTCCGTGAAAAAGATTCCGGAACCCGCCGTTCGTTCGAAGAGGCACTCCGTGCAAAAGGAATTTCCCCTGAAGCTTTGCCGATTGTGGCGGAGATGGGCAGCACGGAAGCTGTCATCGCATCGGTTGAAGCAGGAATGGGTGTATCGGTCGTTTCATCGCTGGCGGCAAAGAGGGCTGCGGAACACAGAAATATCCGGATTATTGACATAGAGGATTTTACTGTCACACGTCCGTTCTACCTTTCCTGTCTTGCTGATGCTGTTGGAAGCCCGGCCGTTTCGGCTTTCTTTTCACTGATGAAATAAGTAAACGCCTGACCTGCTGTGTGCAGATGTCAGGCGTTTTTTTACAAAGGCTCTGTTAAATGCGGCTGTCGATATCCGCTGAATCGTCCATGAAGATGTGTATTGGCCCGATTAGAGGAGCAAAACCGAATAACTTGTCCTTAAAAAACCGCTTCGTCAATGGGCAAAAATAACATCGGTACAGGTGAATCTCTGCTTGAGCGCCCGTGCCGAGATGAGATTCACCGCTTGCTCCGCGAAAAAGGATTGGAAAATCATTATAAAAAAAGATAAATCCGCAAAGTTGAAAAACACCGTTATTAAGGTTGGATAAACTGAGAGTGCGGCAGAAATGCGTCATTCTCAGCTGTAACAAACTGCCCATTTTAAAAAAACAAAAACCGGCCCCTTTCTGGCGAAAATCCAGATTGGGGCCGGTTTCAGCTGCTATCATTCTCTTCCTTTAATATTCACCATCACGACGCCGCTTTCCGGTACACTCGGCATTCTCGTCAGACTGTAGCCGAGGTTCTGAATGGGTTCCGGAACATCATAATCGATGTCGTCCTGAAGAAATTTCATTGTCGCTTTCATGACTGCAAGCGTTGCCGATTCTCCCGGACAGCGGTGGCCTTTGTCAGCATCACCGCCGCCCTGTGGAATCAAATCGAAAAGGCCGCCGTTCCAATCATGGAATCGTTCTGGACGGAATTCATCAGGATCTTCCCAGAGCCGCGGATCATGGTTCGTTCCGTATATATCAAGCAATACAAGCGTCCCTTTTTCAAAGTGGTGGCCTTTCCAGGAAAACTCGCTGCGGACACGGGCTCCAAGAACGGGGACAAATGGGAAAAAGCGCCGGATTTCCTGGACAAACATCTCCAGAAAGTCATCATCCCCTGCCTGGAGTTTGGTGCGGTATTGCGGAAGCCGATGAAGTGCCAGCGCTCCGAACGCTATGTAGATCGAAACGGCGACAGTCGGCCTGATGACATTAATAAGCTCAACAGCTGCAATTTGAGTATCAAGCAGATTGCCCTTCATATCCCGGTGGAAAGCCATTTTATAAGCAGCTGAATCTTTTGGGATCCTCAGTTTTCCGGTGCGGATATCCTCAATGACTCCTTTAATCCATTTTTCACCTCTATTTCGGGCCCTGCGGCCGCGCCAGTGTCTCGGACCGACAGCACCGAAGGCGTCCACCATGTACCAGAAGTCATCAGCGCGCTGTTTCACTTCGGATTTTTTTAATGGAACGCCGGCCCATAGGCATGCTGCTTCACATAGTACCTGCTTTGCTTCTTCAAAGAGTACGACCTGTCCGGCCTTCTCCCAGTCGCTGACCCGCGCTTTCCACTGGTCCATCGTCAAATCGCCCAGGAGTTGCATCCGTTCTGGCGTCATAAGGGACATAAATAACTGTTTGCGATGTTCATGCGCTTCTCCGTCCAATCCCTGGACCGCATTTTCGCCGAACAATGATTTTTGGATTCTTTTTGGAAGCGCCCCTTTCCGCTGAAAAAGGGTTTCGTTATAAAACATGCTTGCGGCTTCTTCCCCGCCGATGCAAACGACTTTTTGCCCGAGCAGGCGTGTTGCAAAGATATCCGACTGAAAGCGGCGCATTCTGTTCGGGATGAACTGATAACCTTCCATCAACAGGGCGGCACTGCTGTCCAGCGTTTTTTCGTGCGGTATGCCCATAAAACGATTCTCCTTTCATGTTTGCTCCGTCCCTTTCATGATTCCCTGCGTTTTAAAACGAAAAACAAAATAATATAAAAGGGACTGTCCGTTTTTTGTTTCAGTGAATAAGACCGCTTTTCCGGTAAAAAGCTAATTAAAAAGGAGGGCGCGAAATGGGAGTCACAGAATTGTTTGTACGGATAGCAATCGCTTTTACTGCTTTACTCGCTATGGCGAGGATTGCAGGGAGAAAAGAAATCAGCCAGATGACATTCTTCAATTTCGTGTCTGCTATTACATTCGGTACGATTGCCGGCTCGATTGTTACCTCCAATGCATTCAGCATCCGAAACGGATTGATTGCATTAGCGGGGTGGACAGCGTTCACACTGGTGTTCAGCTTTCTTGATATAAAATGGGGACCGTTCCGCAAAGTTGTAGAAGGAAGTCCGCAGATTGTGATCAAAAAAGGAAAAATCATGGAAGATACATTACGGAAAACTCAACTTGATGTTGACGCTTTGAATGTACTGCTCCGTAAAAAGAATATTTTCTCCATTTCCGATGTGGACTATGCCATTTTCGAAATAGACGGAACACTTTCTGTGATGAAAAAACAAGATAAACAGCCGCTTACTGCTCGTGATATGCAAATAAGGCAGACTCCGAATGCTTATCCAATCGGAACCGAAATCATCTCCGACGGTGTCGTCAACCACCGTAACCTGACACATTACAATCTCGACACAGAATGGCTTGAAAGCGAACTGAAGAAATTGGGCGTCGCATCGGCTGGTGATGTATTTTATGCGGAGTTGCTGCAGGATGGCTCATTGTATATTGATGAGCGGGTCGATGAACTCCATTGAAACAGCGGATGAACGGCATTAGCAAACGGAGAGAAGATTAAGACAGCCTTCTTCAGCATAAGAAGCTTTTTTATGATGGGCATTCTTAGGAGCCAGAAACGAAAGAGCCGTGCGACTTCCTTTCTAATTTACTATCTGCAATAACATAGCTAAAAAAAATCCGCTGCCAAAAGGCAGCGGATCAAAAATGGGTGTTGTCAATTAAACGTTACAACAAAGGCATTTGACTAAAACTTAAGGGTCCGTCTCAGTCTGGCCAGTTTGCGGCTTGCCTTATCCTCCAGTTTTCTGGAGCCAAAGAAGAAGTTGAACATGTTATCGCCTCCTGATAACTATGATTTGATATTTTCATTATAGAGGATATTTGGGTGCAAATCAATAAAATTGTATACAATATCCCATATATTTTATAAAAAACAGGATTATAATTGCAAAATATACACATTTGGTATACCATATCAATTACCAATAACATTCCAGCTGTGGTTATTCAGTGGCGATTCCGCTGAAAGACATCGGTCAGATGGCTTTTGCAGACAGGCTGCGATAGAATAGTATTAATTTCTGAATTTATTGAAAACGTGGTGATGGTATGGTAAGACCGCTCTTTATTTTTGCAATCTTTACTTATGTTATAACGGTTGTTTTTCCGCAAATCGACCTTGGGCTGCCGCTGGCAGCCGCCAGCTTGCTTATCGTCGCCTCCACATTTTTTTCGGTCGGCAGATTTGTCCAGGTGACAGGCGGGATCTTTCTTGCTCTTGGAATAATGATGCTGGCATCAAGCGGTGCGGGTCCTGCTGATTATTTGTTCTCGTTCGGGCCGATGCTTAATTTGCTCACCTTGTTTGCGATGGTGCCGATTCTGGCGCTTCCGATCAGGCTCGGCAACTACGGGGATGCAATTCAATCAGTTATCCAGAAGAAAGTGAACTCTTCTGGGCGGCTTTACATGATGACATCAGGCCTGTCGTATTTCTTCAGCATCTTTATGAATCTTGCGACATTGCCAATGACGTATTATTCAATCCAGCCGGTCACAAAAAGTTTCAACCTTGCAGACCAGGAACGGTTTATGAGCCGTGCGATCACCCATGGGTTTGCAATGCCGTTGATGTGGGCGCCCGTTACGCCGATCGTCGGAATCGTTATTGAGATGACAGGAGTGAGCTGGGGAGCGATACTGCCGTATATTCTGCCCCTGAGCATTGCCGGGCTTCTGCTGGACTGGTATCTCGGCAGGCGTGCAGCCATTAAGAATAATGATGGACAAGCATACAGCAATACGGCAGCGGAGGAGCTGGCTGCCGCACGTGAGCAGTCTGCCGGAGCAAGTCCACGGCCGCGCCGGCTTTTGCATGTGCTTGCTGCCATTCTCATTTTCAATGTACTGATTTCTATTTTTGAACAGCTTTTTCATTTCTCATTTATTATTTTAGTCGCACTTTTGGTCATTCCATTTGCGCTTACATGGTCGCTCTTGATCGGAAGGGGAGCAGAGTTCGGCCGGGGATTGAAGGAGCATACCCGCAATCATTTGCTGAAAATGAAGGAACAATTCTTTATATTCCTTGCAGCCGGCTTTTTCATCTCAGCAATCAAATTTTCCGGAACGGACCATTTGCTTAATGTGTGGATAACAGGTATCAGGGAAATGATCGGAATCCAGGTGTTCCTCGTGCTGCTGCCGCTCCTCCCGCTTGGCCTTGCATTCATCGGCCTTCATCCGGCAATTGCAGTGGCATTGATGGCAGAGGCGCTGGACCCGCAGGCACTTGGCATCTCGCCGTATATTCTGACCGTTTCAATTCTTGCCGGAGCGGTATCTGCATTCCTGATGGGGCCTTATAATGCAACAATTGGATTGATGTCGAGCATAGTCAAGACAAGTTCCTTTAAGGTGTCAAATTGGAATGGCGCATTCACGGCTCTGTTTCTGGGATCGGCGATGGTATATTTGACTGTGCTGCAGATGATGCAGCTTTAACTTCAACCTGTTAAATGATGGCGTTGCTTCAGCCTGCCTTAGTATTTGGAAAAACCGGTACCTGGCGTGGTGAGTAGTTCGGGGATTCATAAAACACTTTAAAATAACAGGCGGATTCCGCCTGTTATTTTTGTTGATCTGAAAGCTCAATCGAGGTTAAGCATATGAGGGTCTTAAACAGAATTTTGGGAGATGAAATAATAGCATTGGTCAAAACTTAACAGCAAGCTAGTGTGTCTGTGTGTTTTGTCAGTGAAATGCTCGAAAATAGTAGAGGGAGAGGAGATCCCAGAACACCAGCAGTTGTTATAGTCATGGCAAGAGGGGTTCCGTTCTTGTATAGCTAGGAATCCATCAATTATAGGCACGGGAGACAAGTATGCGTGCCTGTAAAGCTAGGAATCCATCATTATAGGTACGGGAGATAAGTTTGCGTGCCTATAAAGCAAGTCCTCCATCATCTATAGGCACAGGAGACAGATTGCCGTGCCTGTAAAGCGAGTCCTCCATCAATTATAGGCACGGGAGACAGGTTTGCGTGCCTGTAAAGCTAGGAATCCATCAATTATAGGCACGGAAGACAGGTTTGCGTGCCTGTAAAGCGAGTCCTCCATCAATTATAGGCACGGGAGACAGGTTTGCGTGCCTGTAAAGCGAGTCCTCCATCAATTATAGGCACGGGAGACAGGTTTGCGTGCTTATAAAGCAAGTCCCCCATCAATTATAGGCACGGGATACAGGTTTGCGTGCCTATAAGGCGAGTCCTCCATCAATTATAGGCACGGAAGACAGATTTGCGTGCCTATAAAGCGAGTCCTCCATCGATTATAGGCACGGAAGACAAGTTTCCGTCCCTGAAAATCATCAATCCAACTGATTAAGGCAGGTCGGAAGTGAGATGTGCGATGCTCCGTTACTCAGCGCCTTCCTTTGCTGCTGCAGCATATGCTTCACTCCTGGTGTTCTTCGCATAGCCTGCCAATAAGACTGCTGAGATGAGAAGTGTTATGATGCCCCACTTGGCAAGCAGCGGGAGGTGAAGCTGGCCATGCAGGAATGGATCTTCAAAAAGCATCTTGCCGGCAGTTAGGACAAGTACGCCTGCGCCGATATAGATGATCGATGGGAAGCGGGTCAGTAATTTAAGGATGAGCGTGCTGCCCCAGATGACGACTGGAATACTGATCAAGAGCCCGATGACGACAAGCAGGAAGCTGCCGTGGGCGGCACCTGCGACTGCAATCACGTTATCGATCCCCATGGCAGCATCTGCAATGATGATTGTTTTAATTGCGCCCCATAATGTCGTTTTTGCATTGACCTCTTTGTCATCCTGTTGTTCTGTCAACAGCTTGTATGCGATGAAAAGCAAAAAGAGGGCTCCGGCAATTAACAGGCCCGGAATTTTCAAGAGCCATACGACAAGTAATGTGGCGATTGACCTGATGACGACTGCGCCAATTGCTCCGAACATGATAACTTTCTTTTGCTGATGCTTAGGCAAGTTGCGGGCAGCGAGGCCGATTAAGAGCGCATTGTCGCCGGCAAGAATCAAGTCGATGGCAATGATGGAAGCAAGTGCGGTTAAAAATTCAACGGTATCCATTTTTATATTCCTCCAAATAAGAATTTCGGCCTGATCGGATGAAGAGGCCGATATGATTTTTTTCGGGAAAGGCTTTACTTTTGAAAAATAACAATGTCAGAAAATGCTGCAGGTGACAGGAAGGGAAGATAAGTAGTCTGCAATTAACAAGAATAGTCAACTTGCTTTCTACGGGCTCCTGCACAAAAAGCGAGTGATTTGAGCGGAAACCACTAACTGCTTCAAGAAAAAAAGAACCCTGCACAAAAGGGCAGGGTCAAAAGCGCAAAAAGGGATTTATTCGAAACTTGCCCGGAGGCAAAGGTCTCGCCAACAACATGCTTGCTGCCAGTAATGCCGGGGAAATGCGTCCCGTCATGACGACATTACTGTACCTGGCTACTCCCCTTTACGAGATATGAAGTTATTGGAAATGGTTAAACAGCCGCCTGTTCTGATTTCACAAGCCTGGTGAATTTGGAATCTTCGCCGCTGCCTGAAGCTTTGACCATTTCGTAGAGCTCTTCGCGGGCTTCTTCAATATTCGGGAATGCTTCGAAGAATTTCACCCGGATGTGGTTCACAAACTCTTTCCCTTCATATTTCTCATAAAGCTGGATTTTGGCATTTTCATCAATGATTTTGGCAATCGTGTACTTGGCCTTCAAATCTTCAAAAAAGTAAAAATGATAAGTTTCCACCGGTTCGAGCCCGGGATTATCCAGGATTGTCTGAAAGGTCGTCTTATTTGTAAGAACGATAAACTTGTCCATATTGTACCCACTCCTTTTAAAATTGGTTTGCTGATGGAATCCGGCCGGGTTCCACTAACGAGCAGCAATAGGCATATTGTATACCAAAACAGCGTTTGATTAATAGTTTAGCCGAAGACCTAACAATTATCAAGATTAAATTCTGAATTTTTATAAAAATCCAACACATTCCATGTAAACAACGTGCCAATAGTGAAAAAATGAAATGAAAGGGTTTACAAATGACGAATAGGGCGGTTATAATCATTTTAAGCAAAAAAAATTCAGAAAATTGTCATATTTTAAATCAACTGAAGGAAGGTGATGAGATGCCGTTAGTCCGATTGCATACCGGAAACAGCATCATTGAACAGCAGGTGAAAGATAGTGCGAATCTCGTTGTCCTTGCAGGAATCAAGCAATTCCCGGAGCTGAAGTACGGCTGCGGAATGGGCAAGTGCACTAAGTGTACATGCCAGGTTCTCGAAGGAGCCGATCAACTGGACCCGCCAAACTGGAAAGAAGAAAAGATGCTTGGTGATAACCTGGAAAAAGGGTACAGGCTGACATGCCAGTTGTATATCAAAGCAGACTTGGAGATTACTCAAGAAGGAATAGATCTTCAGAAGAAAAAGATTCAGGAAACGGTAAAGAGATAGTTTTTTTAATTTTATTAAGGTATACAATATGCCAAAACTTGGAGCAATGGACACGTCAAAGGAGTGTTTGCTGGATGAATGCTTACGTGCTGACGAAAATGACCTGGGAAGAAGTGAAGGATGCGCTTGAAACGGTAAAACTGGCGGTTATTCCGATTGGCGCTCACGAACAGCATGGGCCTCATATGGTTGAAAGCTGTGATGCAGTGCTTGCCGACCGAATGGGTGAAAAGCTGGGTGAAAAGCTGTTCCCGCACGTGTTAGTGACACCGACTGTAAATATGGGCGTCTCACCGCACCATCTTAATTTTCCAGGAACCATTTCACTGAAACCCGATACGCTGATTGCAGTATTGAGGGATATGGTCATGTCACTTCACCATCATGGGATCACAAGGTTTCTTTTTTTGAACGCCCATGGGGGCAATCAATCAACATTGAGTGTCGCAAGTACAATGTTTGCGGATGAACTGGATGTTGAAGTGTATGTAGCGAAGACGACGGCTTCTGCAAAAATGGCCGTCGCTGAGCATATAAAATCCCCTGTTTTCGGACACAGCTGTGAGCGGGAAGTATCCGAGGCCCTTTATCTGGCGCCTGAGCTGGTCCGTGCCGAGAAGTTGACGGAAGGGGAATTTGTCACTGAGGGGAGGTGGAAAAACCTGCGTCCGGGCAGCGTTTTACAGGGGTTTTACAAATACGAAGAAATGACATCAAACGGATGCATCGGCAATGGAACGCAGGGAAGCAGGGAAATCGGCGAAGAAATTGTAACTGAAGCACTTGAGAATATCGCCTCTGCTGTTGAAGAAATTTTAGATTTACATGTGCAAACCAATTAAAGAAAGGCCTCGTATCAAGGGGCCAAAAAATGGGTGAAAGTCTTTTAAAAAAAGAGAAAGTATGACGTTACAACTCCAAAGAAGAGGGTGATTGCTGTGGAATTAACTATTGCTCACTGGTTGTATGCGCTTGTCACATTGTTGGTCATCGTCACGATGTTATTTCGGCGGGGAGTAGTGCTTCCAACAATAGCGGGCACCTTTTTAGTCGCCTGGATATATAAAGGGTCATTTATCGGCGGGTTCCAGGCGGTATTTAACGCCAACCTCGTTGCGGCCCAGGAATTGTTCAGTATCTTCCTGATCATCACATTGATGGTGGCGCTCCTGAATTCGTTAAGTGATATCGGCGCCGATGCAAAAATGATCGCCCCGATACAGAAGGTTTTTAAAAACGGGCATATTGCATTTTTCATTCTGTTTGCAGTCACATATGTCATTTCCCTTTTCTTCTGGCCGACGCCTGCTGTACCGCTTATCGCAGCACTGCTCGTACCAGCTGCAGTGCGTGCAGGACTCCCGGCTATGGGAGCCGCCGTCACGATTGCGATCGCCGGACAGGGAATGGCGCTTTCATCGGATTACATCATGCAGATTGCCCCGATGCTGACAGCTTCTGCTGCCGGGCTCGAAACAGCCACAGTTGCAGATAAAGCCTTGCTCCTTTCATTTGTCACTGGAGGAGTGGCCCTTACGGTTGCATACGTAATGGTGCGCCAGACGATCACGAAGCCTGACAGTGAAGAATCAAAAATCCAGGTTAAAGCGCTCGAGGCGCTAAGCGGCAAGGGAGCTGTCCCCGCGGAAGTATCTGCCACCTCCGAATCGGCACAATATGAAGACAGGCGTGAAAAATGGGGAAAGATTTTTGCTGTTCTTGTCCCGTTGTCATTACTTGCCGTAATGATCTACATGTTCTCCACAAAACTTGGCGGTGAATCAATGACAGGTTTTGAAGGGGGAGATGGGGCCGCATTTATTGGCGGTGTAGCCACGATTCTATTTGTCCTCGCCTCCGTCGCATTCCGGCGCATGCACGCCCTTGAAAAAATCAGCGACCATATTACAGAAGGTTTTGTCTTTGCATTCAGGGCAATGGGTCCCGTTATTCCGATTGCTGGGTTTTTCTTTCTCGGCAGCTCCGATTTTACAGGATCGATATTGTCACTCGGAGAAGATGCCGCAGCACCGGCATTCCTGTTTGACCTTGTCCAATCGGCACAAAGTTTCATTCCGGAAAGTGCATTGCTGACTGCTTTCGGCATTCTTATCGTCGGCATCATCACTGGGCTTGACGGATCTGGATTTTCCGGTTTGCCGCTTGTTGGCGCACTCTCTGGTGCGATGTCCAATACAGCAGGGATCGAACCTGATACACTTGCAGCAATCGGGCAGATGGGTTCAATTTGGACAGGCGGCGGTACGCTGATTGCCTGGTCTTCACTTGTTGCGATCGCCGGATTGACCGGTGTGCCAGTGCTGGAACTTGCAAGGAAGAATTTTATTCCGGTTATTACAGGGCTTACCGCTGCAACGATATTTGCCGTCTTTTTCTTTTGATTTCCACTGTATCCACGTTTGAAAAGTTAAAATATTTAAAAAATTTGTTTACAAATTGAAAATGATAGGTTACGATTTAAACAACGGTATACCAATAAACAAAATTAATAGAGTTACAGATTCAAGCTATATCCGATCCTTAAAGGGTTCCAACAAGAAATCCAGCGAGATATAGTTTTTACTTTTAGCGCTTTTGGTATACAAAATTCAAAATACAAAATGTGGGTTTAGTTGTACAGGCCCAAACATTTGAGGAGGAGATTCATTTGGAAAGACTGCTTGGTAAAGATGAGTTTCGTAAAGAGCTGGAAGAAGCGATCAAGGGTAATCACAGCCAGAAGGCACCATTTACGGTAGCCTGGTCAGAAGGGAAACTTGAGCGGAAACATTTTGCGAAGTGGGCAGAAAACCATTACCACTATGTCGGACCTTTCGCAGACTATCTCGCTTACATTTACCATAACACCCCGGACCTGCCGAAGTATGAAGATGCAAAAGACTTTACGCTGCAAAATATGTATGAAGAAGAGATTGCAGCCGACCGCCATACAGACCTCTTGATCCGTTTTGCAGAAGCTTGCGGCACAACTCGTGAACGCGTTCAGAATCCAAACAACATGGCGGCGACAACAAGAGGACTTCAAAGCTGGTGCTATGCAGTAGCTGCCCGTGAACATTTCGTTGTTGCAACAGCAGCTCTTGTCGTCGGATTGGAATCACAGGTTCCGGATATTTACCGCAAACAGACGCCGGCACTCCGTGAACAATACAACTTCACAGATGAAGAAATCGAATTCTTCGATCTTCATATCGTATCTGATGAAATCCACGGCGAGCGCGGTTACAAAATTGTCCTTGAACATGCTGATACTCCTGAACTTCAGCAGCGCTGCCTTGAAGTAGTAAGGGTAGGAGCCCAGATGCGCCGCATGTATATGGACGGATTGTGGAGAGAGTATCTGGAAAAAGATCTCGGTGCACTTGTACAAGCATAACCTACCACACCTCCTATAGAAAAAAGAATGTGGCAGCTTTCCTGGCGGAGGCTGCCACTTCGTTGATAAACGTCCGAAATCATGAATGGAAAGGATGATTTGATTGCTAACAGCTAATGCACAAACATATAAAAATCTAATCGGGGGAACCTGGACGGAAACAGCCAGCTCGAAGACATTCACCAGCGTCAACCCTGCAGACAAAAATGATATCGTCGGCGTTTTTCAGGCATCCACAGAAGGCGATGTAAAAAAAGCCATCGATGCTGCGGAAGCGGCATTCCCATCCTGGGCGGCAACAGCCCCATCAAAGCGGGCCGCCATTTTAAATAAAGCAGCCGCCATTCTTGAAGAAAATGTCGATCAGCTTGCCGAAGAGCTGACGCGTGAAGAAGGGAAAATCATCGGGGCGGCCAGAGGAGAAGTGCTGCGTTCAGCGCAGACACTCCGTTTTTACGCAGTTGAAGGGCAAACATTTACCGGGGAAACCTATCCGAATGATGACCCGCAAATGAAGGTGTCTTCCGAGCGCGAACCTCTTGGCGTCATTACGGTCATCACGCCGTGGAATTTTCCGATCTCCATTCCGGCAAGGAAAATTGCACCAGCTTTGATTACAGGCAATACGGTTGTATTCAAGCCTTCATCAGAAACTCCGCTAATCGCATACCGTCTTGCGGAAGCACTTCATGAAGCAGGTATTCCGGAAGGTGTCCTGAACTTTGTGACCGGAAGCTCCCGTGACATCGGCGATACTCTTGTGGAACATCAGGCAGTGAGGGCTGTGACGTTCACTGGTTCCACTGGAGCAGGTGAACATATCCACAGTAAGGTGTCATTGACGACGCGCACGCAAATGGAACTCGGCGGGAAAAACCCGATCATTGTCATGGATGATGCGGATATCGACCTTGCCGTAAAGCTGACGGTGAACGGCGGCTACTCCCTGACCGGGCAAGCTTGTACAGGGACAAGCAGGGTTATCGTCATGAAGAGCGTTAAGGACAAATATGTGGAGGCCCTCAAGGAAAAAGCAAGCTCCCTGAAAATCGGCAGCGGATTTGAAGAAGGCGTCATAATCGGCCCGCTTGCCAACGAAAAACAGCTTAAGAATGTGTTGAACTATATATCCATCGGCATTGAAGAAGGCGCCGACCTCGTATTCGGCGGCAAGCATCTGACAGAAGGCGATTACGAGAAAGGCTATTATGTGGAGCCGGCCATTTTCACAAATGTAAAACCGGACATGACAATTGCACAGGAAGAAATTTTCGGGCCTGTCATCGCCGTCATCGAGGTAGAAAATTATGAAGAAGCGGTTGCTGTCGCCAACGATGTTGAATATGGCCTGTCATCGTCCATCGTAACCAACAACCTTGCCGTCGCCCAGCGGTTCACAAAAGACAGTCAGGCAGGAACAGTCAAGGTGAACAGGACGACAACCGGCAACCTGATCAATGCGCCGTTTGGCGGCATCAAAAAATCAAGCACATCAACATTCCGTGAATCAGGCCGGGCCGGTCTGGAATTTTTCACCCAGACTAAAACGGTATATATCGGATACTGACGGATTTTAATAACGAGCCGAAAGGGGACCATCAGCAGATGAAAAAGGCATTGAAATTGGAACTTGAAGAAGCAAAACATATGATTGAAGCAGCCAAAACGAAATCAGAGGAAATCAACGTTCTTGAAACGATTGCGATCGCCGATGAAGGCGGTAACATCATCGCACTTGAACGGATGAACGGCGCGCGCATCACAGGGCCGGAAATCGCAATCGCAAAAGCATATACGGCGGCAGGGCACAAGCGCTCAACCCACCTTTTCAACAAGGAGCCGAACGGCCCGGTGCTTCCTGGGAATGAAGCTTTTGGAATCCAGCACATGCT
The DNA here is from genome assembly GCF_001644195.2 of Bacillus marinisedimentorum. Classification (NCBI taxonomy): domain Bacteria; kingdom Bacillati; phylum Bacillota; class Bacilli; order Caryophanales; family Bacillaceae; genus Bacillus; species Bacillus marinisedimentorum. Next base: position 128,636 of record NZ_LWBL02000040.1, read on the forward strand.
CCCGGGTAAATTCGCGGTATTCGTCGGCGGGTTCCCGATCGTCGTAAACGGCGAAGTGATCGGCGGCATCGGAGTCAGCGGCGGCAATGGCGAGCAGGATATCGCCGTCGGTACGGCCGGTCTGAAAGCGTTACAGGAGTACTTGCAAAACGACGGTTATGAAGTGGTGACAGACGCAGATATTAAGAAATAACCAGTAAAGTGCAAGGTTCAAGTATACGAATTCTGGCTTCTCTTTAACAGAAGGGCACCGGCGGCATTATGTTTGCCGGTGCTTTTTCCTTCATTAAATAAAAATCTTAATACAGAAATAGATAAGGGGAAGAGGGTGGATAACAGTGAAGGCTTATATCAACCTGGCAGCCGGTTTTGCCCGAACAGGTGTCACCGGCTATGGCGGAGGTCCTTCCACCATTCCGCTGATCGAGTATGAAGCGGTCAAGAAATATGAATGGATGACAGAAGAAGAATTTGGCCAAACACTGGCCCTCGCGAACACGCTGCCGGGCCCCATTGCGACAAAAATGGCTGCATATATCGGATTTAAAGTAAAAGGCGGCGGCGGAGCGGCAATAGCAGTTCTTGCCCATATTCTTCCATCATTGATAGGGATGCTTGGCCTGCTCGGGTTTTTATATAAGTTCAGAACGTCACCGGTAGTGGCAGGCATGGTGGCAGGCGTCACTCCCATCATCGGCATTATGCTCCTGGAGATGGCATATAAGTTTGCGGATAAAGCGAGAAAAGGATTCGGTTTTCCGGCGGCAGCCGGCCTGTTTATCCTCTCGCTCATTGTGCTTGAATATTTCAAGCTTCATCCCGGCATCCTGATCGGTGCATTCCTGGCGGCAGCTTTCTTGATTGCGACGTTCAAAAACAGGCCGCAGCAGGCGATTGAGGAGATGGCGGCTGACCGGAAAGAGGGAGGCTTATGATTTACTGGGAGATCTTTTTGGCTTTTTTCATAGCGAATCTGCTTGGATACGGCGGCGGGCCATCTACGATTCCGCTTGTGCAAAACGAGGTCGTTAACCGTTATGGATGGATGTCGCTCCAGGAGTTCGGCGACCTTCTGGCAATTGCCAATGTGCTGCCCGGTCCGATTGCAACGAAAATGGCCGGATTCATCGGTTACCAGATGGGCGGGGTTTTTGGGGCGGTGATTGCCCTTGCGGCAACAATTCTGCCCTCGGCGCTGGCTGTTATCCTGCTGTTCAAATTTGTGAATGTATTCAAAGAAGCGCCGCAGGTTAAACTGATGACGAAATCGGTTCAGCCGATTATCGCTGTTCTTCTTGGCGTTCTTGCTTATCAATTTTTTCTTACGGCATTTGAAAAGAGCGGCATGTTTCATCTTGCGCTGCTCGCTGCTGCAGGGTTTTTAGCGATGAACAAACTGAAAGTCCATCCGGCGCTTGTCATTGTCGGAGGCCTATTTTATGGCGGAATCTTTTTATCCTGATCTTTCGAACATGCCGGGAATTCGGGCGCCCAGGCTGAAAAGGCTGCCGTTGAAAGCAAGAAGCGGTCCGGTCTGCCGGGGCCGCTTCTTGCCTTGTTTCAGAGCATCTGCTGTCCTGGAGGGGAACCGGCACAGAGGAGACCCTGGACAAAGCAGTGGAAACAATAGCCGGGATTTAACACTGGCACATTCATATATAACGGCAGCCTAAAACAAATTAGTCGGGTAATATCACCGCTTTTCTGATAGAATGTAAGGAAACAGACGGCAGAAATGAAGTTCGGCAGCTTAGATGTGCACGGGTAATATAACTAAAGAAGGTGTTAGTCATGAAATGGGCTGAAGACGAACTGCTATCGATCAGGGAGCGGGCCTATATTTATCTTAAAAACCTGATCCTTGAAGGGGAGTACGAACCGGGGGACAGACTGATTGAAAGGGAACTCGCCGACAAATTGAAAATCAGCCGGACGCCAATCCGGGAAGCCTTATTCAGGCTTGAATCGCAGGGGTTTGTCAAAACGGTTCCAAGAAAAGGAGTCATAGTCTCCAACATTTCGGAGCAGGAAGTGATTGAAGTGTTCACCATCCTGTCTTCACTTGAGGTTCTGGCTGCGAAGCTCGCCGCCCAGCGGATGGATGAAGAGACACAAAAGGAGTTTGACCGGCAGATTGCTGAACTTGAAAAACTCGAAGAACAAGACGAGGATAACTTCGAGCTCGAACATATCGAGATGAACCTGCTTCTTTACAAAGCCGCCAAGAGCCCTAAACTGTATGAAATTCTTTCCGGCTTGACGGACTATATCCAGATGTCCGCCAATATGGGATATGAAGCAGAGGGCCGCAAAAGGGAGTCTTTGAAAGAACATATTCAAATTATGAAGTCACTCAGGAATAAAGAGGCTGAACTGGCCGAATATCTAACGAAGATTCATATTGAGAACTCAAAGAAAGCTTATATCAGTTACGTGAACAAACGGAAAGGCGCGGAGACTGCGGATGCCGAATAAGGTGCAGAAAAAGCAGGGTGCCAACAATGAATTCCTGAGAAAACTGCAACCTGAATAGCATAGAAGAAAGCTCAGAGTCCAATGTGCTCTGAGCTTTTCCTTTTGTATGAGGCTTATTTCATTGAAGCACCCTTTCGGTATAAATAATTCATGAATATGATAGTACCTATTCTTGAGATTATCCGCTCCTTTCCGCTGCAGGGGATCACCGCCCGCCCCGCGGAAAGCGAGCCCCTGCAGCGGAAATCAACTCTTCCTGCGGGAACCTTGCGCATTTGTTCTGCTTCAAACTCCAATGACGACAGGTGGGGAGTAATCCCTTAAAACTTTATTTTGAATCTCGAATGTGACTTCACCGAAGAACCCTTTTGCAATAATCTGGTGCGTATTCCGCTTAACGGATGGATCGACGAGGACTTTTACTTTCGTCCTGTCAAAGCCGATGCCGGAAAGGCTGAGTGCCGCCGAGACATTTGTGCTTTTCGGGAACATCTTAGCCGATTCCCGGGCTGTACCTTCATATATGACAGCCGCATCGCTGATCGTATCGAGATTGACTTTTTCTTCCGCGATTGTCCCCCTCCAGGCAGCCGGCGGTTTTCTTGTTACAAGTGTCACTTCATCGAGTTCACTGAGAGCAGCAGCGGCTATGCGATCAAGCCCCCCGATGGCTGCAGACGGCATGATCAATTTCCGTCCGCACGATTCTGCGGCAGCGGTTATTCGTTCATACAATTCCTCATCTGTGAAGGCGCCGACGGATACAGTTATGAAATGGCTGCCGCCAATCAGTGCCTTCTCTGCAAATTGCCGGACCGCCCCGTGTCCCGCACTCTCAATAATAAAGTCATAGTCTCGATTGAAGAAACGTTCCGTGTCGTCAGTGATCAGTTCTTTTGGAGCACCGGCAGCCAGGTGTTTTTCTGCCGAATTGACAAGTATCCCATTTACCTGGACCGAACCGGCCTTCCCTTTACCGATATAGGAAAGCACATCTTTCCCGATTGCCCCGAACCCAATTAAACCTACAGAAAGCATACAATCTCCCTCCCGTGCTGTTAGATGTTTTTGGTATACCAAATAGTCTACCGAAAAAACCGCCTGTACGCAATAATTAACTGATAATAAGCAAAATATGAAATATTTATACTATTAGCATTGTCAGAATATTATTAATTTGGTATACTGTATTCCAACAAGAGAAATTAGAGGAGGATTTCAATATGCCGAAAATCAATTATTCAACAAGCGGAAAAATCCTTGAGGTACCGGAAAACTCAAATATTTTACGGATGTCTCTCCGTTATGACGGAGAACTGCCCAATCGCTGCGGCGGAGGAATTTGCGGAACATGTGTATGTAAAATAGAAGAAGGTGCTGAAAACCTTGATAAAGTAAAAGTGCAGGAACGCCGCAAACTTGGAGATGAATGGCTGGAAAATGGGTACAGGCTTGGATGCCAGACGTTCGTAGAAAATGGTGATGTCACGATTTCGTGGAATGAGGAAGTCACTTCCCAGGTGAAGAAGCGGAAACCGGAAAAAATCAAGAAGGGACAGCCGACAGCAGTAAAATAAATATTTTCAAGGGCCGTTTTGGGCGGATTGATTTGCATTATAAAATGTAAGGGTTTACAGAGGAGGAGAAAAAATGTGGGCTTGCAGGCAGCATGTTAAAGAAGCGTTGAGTGTGTTGGACATCCCTCATATCTCGAAAGCACCGGAAGGCATAAGCTGTTCGTTTTGCACAGAGCCGGCAGATGTAAACATGTATTATGCGCACAAACCTTCGAAAGGGAAACGGCAAATGCAATCCGTCTATATTAAAAAGCAGCCGTCCAAGAAGGAGAGTGGGAGGGCACTGGAGGCAGGAAGTTGGTAGACGCAGCCGGAAGCCGAAAACTGGAAGTTTCCGGCACCATTCCCTATGCAGGTAATCCGATCAAGCACGGTGCTGTTGAAGACAAGCTTGCAGCATCAGGCTATGAACTCCCGGATCCTCCTTCGCCTGCTGGAAACTATCTTGCTGCTATTCGTTCAGGACAACTGCTTTACATCAGCGGTGTAACGTGCAAATGGAACGGCAAACTGGAATTCAAAGGGAAGGTCGGCGAGGACTTCACTGTTGAAGAAGGATATGAAGCGGCAAGGATTACGACGCTGAATCACCTGGCGATCATCAAAGAAACGCTCGGCAGTCTCGACAAGGTCGCCCGGATCATCAAAATTACCGGGTACGTTAACTGTTCGTCAGACTTTACGGAGATTCCACAGGTCCTCAACGGTTCATCAGATCTTGCCGTCAAGCTGCTTGGCGAGGAGGGCAAGCATATAAGGTGCGCTGTCGGAGTCAATTCGTTACCAGGGGGAGCAGCGGTAGAGACTGATATGATAATCGAAGTGAATGACTGAAAACGTTAAGGCCGGCATTGCGGATGATCATCCGCAGTGGCGGTTTTTGGTTTTTCACTGTATTGGGAAAGTATGAAATGTCAGCAAGGAAGCATTTCGGCGCAGTGCCATTTTAAGAATGGGGCAGCCCGGCACTATTTTCGACTGAAAGGTTCCTAATCGGGGCGTTTTACATGAGGATCATATAATCAGGCTCTGTTATGGACGATTGTTGACAAGAATCCGGAGGCGAACTGCGACTATTGAGTGGAGAATGCATGGAGAGGCATGTCAGGAAGACGCCGGAATGCGAGTAGATTCCTAACTGAGGAATGCCCTTATATGAATAGCCAATTTGGACCTGGCAAGGCTCTTGCGAGAGGAATTACACCTTTATGAAAAACAGCAGTCTAGTATATAATGAAGAAACTTAATAATGAATGATCAGTAAGGACTGACTGCGATGTATCTCACTGTTAAAGAAACTGCCGAATATCTCTCGCTTCCTCCAGCCTATGTGGAAGCACTCATCCGCCAGCGCAAGATACGCGCTGTGCATGATGGCGAGCAATACCTCATCAACAAAGAACAGTTCAACTCCCATCTGGATCAAATGGAAAAATTGAAAAGGCGCATGGAAGAATTCCTGAGTGAACCGATTCCTGAGGACATTGATATAAAGGATGAAGATTGACTTTCTTCCCTGACATGGAAAAGAGGACTGAATGAGTTTTTAGCAAGACCAGCGTCTGTATCCAGGTGCCAGAAACGCGATTCTCTCAGATCGAAGGAATAACCGCTTTGTACTAAAGGGTTCGTTTTTACATAACTACTACGTAAAAGGACATTCGTTTTACCAATCAAATTGGCAAGGTGAAAAACATTGTAATTAGCAAGAGAATCCTGGAGGAAGAAAACACTAGAGTTCCCGCAGAAGGAAAATGGTTTGGGCAGTGGCCTGGATGCAGGGCAGTGAAGTGTGATTCAATGCCTGTATTGTTGCCTTTCCATCGTTTATAGGCACGGGAAATGGGGTTGCGTGCCTGTATTGTTGCCTTTCCATCGTTTATAGGCACGGGAAATGGGGTTGCGTGCCTGTATTGTTGCCCTTCCATCGTTTATAGCACGGGAAATGGGGTTGCGTGCCTGTATTGTTGCCTTTCCATCGTTTATAGGCACGGGAAATGGGGTTGCGTGCCTGTATTGTTGCCTTTCCATCGTTTATAGGCACGGGAAGTGGAGATGCGTGCCTGTATTGTTGCCTTTCCATCATTTATAGGCACGGAAAGCAGAGATGCGTGCCTGTATTGTTGCCCTTCCCTCGTTTATAGGCACGGGAAGCGGAGATGCGTGCCTGTATTGTTGCCCTTCCATCATTTATAGGCACGGGAAGCGGAGATGCGTGCCTGTATTGTTGCCCTTCCATCATTTATAGGCACGGGAAGCGGAGATGCGTGCCTGTATTGTTGCCCTTCCATCATTTTTAGGCACGGAAAACTTAATGCAGTGCCTATACTTAGATCCTTCAGTAGATTATAGGCACTGAGCTGGATGTTTTCTCTGTCCGCAACGGCATCAACTTTCCGTTCAAAAATGCAATGTTTAGAGATCAAAGTCCTTCCTTATTCCACAATCTTGCCCGATATTGAAAAACATTCTGATTTAATATACATCTCCACATCCTTTCACGATAAGTTGTGTCATCTTATATTAAAAGTAAGGAGCCCAATTTGGTGTCTAATTGGGCTCCTTTGTGTGCTGTTCTCTGTTTTAAACTCAATAACCGAACCTGTTATGCGGATATCGACTATTGCGTATGCTGCTAAGAAGGCGACTGGAGATTCTTCCCTTTACGTAAAAGTGATAGAATATTTAAAAAACACATTACTTTTAAACTATAATTATGGTATAAATAAGGTAATAAGTAAGAATTTTGTAATGCATGGCAAAAAACGCGGAGGTGTAGAGGTGAAACCTACTCAAAAGCCGGTATATTTCGATGGAAGCGGCTCAGCATCCAATCCTTCCGCCGGCCAATCGGCAGCAGGCACCCGTAAGGCAGCAATTACACCAGAAATGAAAAAGAATCTGGGCGGCAACCCGTATAATGGAACAAATATAAAAAAATAAAGCCCTTAAGAAGGCCACTGTATAAAACTCCGATTCATTATCGGGGTTTTTATTTTGGGTGCGGGCTGCATTATTTGTCATTGGTGATTTATAGTGACGACACATTTAAATACAGGAAGTTCGGGGTTGAAAGTGTCGAATCAAATAGATTTTGTCCATATATGGATAATGATGGAATCATTTGTTGATAATTGCATTTTATATAACAAAAACTGGAGTTTCTGTAATAGGAACGTAACGGACTTGTTATTCCATCGAAATTGCTTTGTTATATTCTCCTAGTACAATACGAATCAGGGTTAAAAAACATACCAAGTGTGTTTAAACCAATTATTTAAATGGGGGTATACGAACATGGTATCTAGCAAACACATCGTAAGGAAGGTCGCAACGACTACTGCACTGGCTGGAATGGTATTCGCTAGTCCCGTCGTATCAGAAGCCGCACTTGGAGATCAGACACTATCGTACGGAGAAAAAAACAAGGATGTTGTGGAACTTCAGGATGCATTGAAATCTAAAGGATTTTTCAACTTCCATACATCTACTGGTTATTATGGCGATATTACAACAGCTGCGGTAAAAGAGTTTCAGGACAAGCACGGACTGGCAGTTGATGGAATCTTCGGACCAAACACATATGACGCATTGATGGACGTAAATGAAGGACAAGCTTTACGCACACTTGTTATGGGTGACAGAGGCCACCAGGTTAAAACGTTACAGGAGAAACTTGGCGGTTACTATGACTTTCACGATGACGGCATCTTTGGACCGATCACCCTTGACGCAGTCAAAGCATTTCAGCGTGATAAAGGGTTAGCTGTAGATGGTATTGTCGGTAAAAATACCTGGGCTGCACTAAACGGAAAAACTGTAAAAACAGTATCAGCCCCTGCTACTACTACTAATACCCAGGCTTCAACATCTGAAACCACTTCAACGTCTGCTCCAAAGCACGCTGATGCCAAGCAGCTTACAATGGAAGCAACGGCATACACAGCATATTGTGCAGGATGCTCTGGTGTGACAGCGACCGGAATTGACTTGAGAAGCAATCCGAACCAAAAGGTTGTAGCGGTTGATCCGGATGTCATCCCGCTCGGATCCAAAGTATACGTTGAAGGATACGGCACAGCTATTGCCGGCGATACAGGCGGCGCTATCCAGGGCAACCGGATTGATGTCTTCATCCCGAATAAAGACGATGCTATGGCATTCGGCCGTAAAACTGTGAATGTAACAGTACTTGATTAATAGAATATAGAGTGAAAGACCACCCGTGCAGGGTGGTTTTTTTCTGTGCAAAAGAGCGGAACAAGTATAGAGTTCGAACTGTTCTGATGCGGAATTAGAGCAACGATAGCATCCCCCTGCCTAAAAAAAGAGAATCATGAGGTATATCACTCCGCGCCCAATATAATTCAAAGGGACACATCCTCATCCCAAAAACCTGTCTAATCCAAACTGCTTTCCCTTCTGTAACCCCATAGTAATAATACAGAAAAATCTGAAATAACCCGTTTACTTTTGAAATACAGAAGGAACAGAAGTAATAGATCATTAAATAAGGAGGAATTTCATTTGTCTAAGAAACTTGCTTCACTGCTGACAGCGATGTTCCTTGTATTTGGTTTTTCGGGTGCGGTTCTTGCAGAGAATCATGGTGAGCCGCCGGTGGAAGAGCTTGAGAAGAAGTTTAAAGATTGGGTGATTCAGGATGCTGATGAGGATCATAAAGTGAAAAACTTCGATTCAAAAGAAGAGTTCAAAAGTAAGTTGGCGGAGATTATGGCAATGGATGTGGCGGAGTATATCGTCAATACCTGGTATTACGAAGAAGACGGAAGTCTTTATATCATCCCGAAGGATGGCCCGATTTTCTTGAATATGGAGAAAGACTACATATTGGAGGAGAAAGGGGAGAACGAATACAAACTGACACAAGAGGCTGAAAATACGCTAAGGGGCCGGTATACACTGACGATACAGTATCTGAAGGAAGATGGAAACTGGATCATCTCTAATAGAAATGGTGTGGCAGATAATGAAGGAACGGGTTCGGAGAGCGGCGGTGAGCTTCCCGAAACTGCAACTTCCCTGCCGATGACAATGATGGCCGGAGCAGCTGCCATGGCTGGCGGCTTTGCTATCCTATTTTACAGAAGACGTTCTGATGCTTAACGGTGAATAGGATGAAAAAAATCGGATTGCTTCTGGTGGCTGCCGGCGGGCTGGTTTTGCTGTGGAGCGGGTTTTCGTTTTGGGAGCAGAGCCAGGCCGCCCGCCATCATCCTGAGGTAGTAAGAGAAACGTATGATGGATGGGATAATAAAACAAGACAGCAGACAATGGCCGGACCTGAAGAAAAATTTACATCAGATGGACCCGACTATGAAAAAGGGGAGCAAGTTGCCCGGTTATCGGTTCCGGTAATCGGAAATGAGTATGATGTCTTCTGGGGGACGGATTCCGAGACGCTGAAGCAGGGAGTCGGCATGTATGACAGCAAGTGGACGGTTTCTCCTGCGCAAAGCGGACATGTTGTGCTGTCAGGGCATCGCGACACCGTATTCACGGGGCTTCAGGAGATGGAAGAAAATGATCGGATTTATGTCACTTACAACGATGAGGTGTATGAATACCAGGTTCGTAACATGTGGATTACAGATAGTGAAGACAGGTCGGTCATCGTGGAAAAGGAGAAACCGACGCTGACCCTGACGACCTGTTACCCGTTCGACTATATCGGCAGTGCACCGGACCGCTTTATCGTACAATCAGAACTTGTTTCGAAAAAACCAGTCCATAAGTGAAAAAAAGATGGCACCAGCACGGTGTCATCTTTTTTCTTTGTTAAGAAAAGTGTAAAATTTTTGCGTTGTAGTTTAAAAAGCCAGGAGCCAGTCATCCAGCTCCAGGCGCCAGCGGCTATCGTCATAAGCGGTGATCCCCTCCGGGAGGAAAGAGCACCTCCCTGCGGGTACCCCCGCTTATGCGTACGCCGCTAAGCGGGCGCCTTGCGCTTTTGTTCTTACATTAGGAAATTGTCAGTTCGGCCAGCAGCCGAGGGGCACCTGCGTCCCTGTCTTCGCTTAAAGCCTCGCCTATTTGCGAGGTTTCTTTTTTACGCATGCCATTCCGATACCTTTTCGTCTGTCGGCAGTAAAAACGTCAGCAAACCAAGGAGCGGCAAAAAGGCGACAGTCGCCATTGTCGGTGTCAGTCCGAAAGCATCAATAAACGAACCGAGGACAACGGAGCCGATTGCTCCCATCCCGAAGGCCAGCCCGACGATCAACCCGGACATCATACCGATTTTTCCCGGCAGAAGCTCCTGTGCATAGACAACGGTCACTGAAAAGCTTGACATCATGATGAGCCCGATAAATGCAAGCAATCCGTATGCGAGAACAGGGCCTGCATATGGAAGGAATAAGGCAAGCGGGGCGGCTGCGGCAAAAGAAAGCAGGATAATGGTGCGTTTACCGAACCTGTCCGCAAGCGGGCCGCCTATAAAGGTTCCGACCGCTCCCATTACAAGGAACAGAAATATATAACTCTGTGATTCCCTGATTGAAGCACCGTATGAATCCATTACATAAAAAGCATAGAAGTTCGAAATGGCGCTGCCGTACCAAGTACGGGCAAAGACGAGAAATACGAGGACGATCAATGCGTAAGCAATGGGCCGGGTCACAGCAGAACCGTTTGCTGCGGCCTGGTTTCCAGCCCTTTTTAATGTTGTTTCGACGAGGCGTGATGAATACCACCTGGCGATATACATTAAAAGGATGACGGCAATTGCGGCAATGAACGTGAACCAGATGGCGCCGAATTGGCCGAGCGGCACGAGGATCAGTGCGGTGATGACCGGTGCAAGCGCCTGCCCGGAATTGCCGCCTACCTGGTATATCGACTGAGCCAGTCCGCGCCGCGGCCCTGCAGCCATATAGGCAACCCGCGATCCTTCCGGATGGAATACGGCTGATCCCAGGCCGATAAAGATGACACTGATTAATATGATGCCGAAAGACGGTGCGAGTGCAAGTGCAAGAATGCCGATCATGCTGCTGGCAAGCCCGATCGGCAGGGCATAAGGCATCGGCCGTTTATCCGCGAAGTAGCCGACGGCAGGCTGCATGACCGAAGATACCATATTCAATGAAAAGGCGATCAAGCCCAGCTGGGTGAAGGTCAATCCCATCGATTTTTCCAGGATCGGGAACATTGCCGGAATGACCGACTGGATCGAGTCATTTAAAAGGTGGACGAATCCGATGATAAATAAAATATTATAAACGGTTGCCTGCGGCTTTTCCTGCTCGATTGGCTTGCTTTTTGCTGAAGTAGCGGACATGTGAGTCTTCCTTTCCATCAAGCGGTAGTCTGTACCTTCTATCATATTTTTAAATTGAAGTGAATGGAAGACCAGAGAGGGATTTTGCCAAGTCTTTTTTCAAAGGGGTCTGGTTAATTATCTCCCGATTTGTTTCGAGTGTTAGGGGGCAACCATCTTCAGCGAGTGAAATCACGATGAACGAAATTGATAGTAAACTTTTGCACTCTATAAAGAACAAAGCAGAATAATTATAAAAGATAAGGAGATTACTTTATGAATAGAGATGTAATTGAGTTCCTATTTAACTCTGATAAAAAACATAACAAAAAGCCAAGTGTAAAAGAATTAATTTTAACTTTTTCTTTTGTAGTTATATTAATTGTGAGCCCTTTTGTTTTCGATATAAACATGGCGAAACGGTAAAAACGTTTACCGGCACCTCCGTTGTGAGATTAGCATGACAGCTGAGAAATTGGAAAAGGCGAGCCGGAATGAATCCAGCTCGCCTTTTAATGTTATTTGAATCTTCCACAGATCGTGTGTTCAGCGCGGCTTTTGCAGCTCCGCAACGTTGAGCGCTTCATAGCCTGCACGCTTGAACATTCCATTTATGAAAACCTTTTTTGCCGCGGTTTTTCATTCTATAATGTCGTTTGGTGTTACTTAAACGACGTAAGCCCTGCCTCTCTTACATCCTTGCGGCTCCGAAGCCGCGCCAGTGTGATTAAGCATTTCATTTGAGCGAAAGACATCTATAGAACGCCAGATATCTTTTTCAATGGACGTTTTTTAGGTCTGGGTGAATAACAATAGTTAATATTACTACATGATTAACGTTGTGTCAACAGATTTTGCAAAGAAATCACAGTGCCGCTTCCTCAATTTCAAAGCCGGCATCGCGGATCATGTCATGGTCCTTTGATGCCTGCTGGCCTTCAGTCGTCAAATAGTCGCCCATGAAAATCGAGTTAACGGGATAGAGGCCGAGCGGCTGCATGGATCTCAAGTTGTATTCCCGCCCGCCGGATATGCGGATTTCCTTTGACGGAGCGAAATTGCAGTTAGAGGGTGAATCTTTTATACCAAACTAATCTAGTCATTTTTTATCAAAAAATTGCGGAAATAGTCAGATATTAATAGTTAAATCGACTCTTACAAAAAATGTTAATTGCATGTAATATTTAGAAAAATCAAGAAATATTTTTTAGGGGGAGACAACATGCGTAACGTTTTATCAACAACAGCCCTATCGCTTGCGCTTGCAGGAAGCGTTGCATTCAGCGGCGTCCAGGGGAGTGTATCGACTGCTCAGGCAGGAGCTGAACCGGCTGGATTCAGCGTGCCACACCAGGTGAAGGCATCGCCGGAACTGGTTGAACAGGCAAAAAAGGATGGCGTGAAGCTGTCTGAACATAATGCAGTAACAAAAATGCTGAATAACAAAGGAGTCAAGTTCCAGGAGGCGGGCGACAACCATGTCACATATAAAGCGACTGGCGACACTCAAAATATGCTTGTATTCCTTGTGAAATTCGCTGACGGCACAGCGCCAAAAGGGGCTCCAGCTGAACCGGTTGACGCAGAATATTTCCAGGATTTGATTTTCGGAGATTCCTATAATCCTTATGAATTGGAAGAGTTCAAGCAGTATGACGGTCCAGATGTTCCGAAGGACCGCACGATGCAGAACATTTACAAGGAAAACAGCTATAACTCTGTCACACTAAAAGGGGACAGGCTCGAGAAATGGGTAGAACTGCCGGAGACTGCCGATTATTATCTCGGACAGGACAACGGTGATTTCGATAACTCTCATGGATATGCTCATATGGGAGAACTTGTGTCAGACTTGATCGCCCAGGTTGACGGCGAAATTGATTTCACGAAATATGCGGTTGATGGAAAACTTCCAAATGTGTTCATCGTCCATGCCGGAACTGGTGCAGAATGGAGCCGCGATCCGGCACAAATCTGGTCTCACAAATGGGACTTGCCAAGCGCATTGTTCTGGGGCGAATATTATAAGACTGGTAAGCTTGATTTTGCAGATGCAAATGGCGACGGCAATGTCGATGCACAGGAAGAAGCAGAATGGATGGCTGCAAATGAATACAAGTGGACCGCTGATGGTGTGGAAATCGGCACGTACGGCATCCAGCCGGAGCTTGGCGGAAACATCGCGGGCTATAATTACAAAACAGGCGGATACGAAGACGCGAAGAAAACAGGTCCATACCCTGCGCAGGCGGGCGTATTCTCCCATGAATTCGGCCATGTCATGGGATTGCCTGATTTCTATGATACAGACTACTCATCTGAAGGCGTCGGCGACTTCTCGATGATGGCGGGCGGCTCCTGGATGAGCTATCCAGCGACAAGCTCAGCGTATTCCGGCAACTCACCGACAACGTTCGATCCGTTCTCCAAAGTGTTCCTTGGCTGGGCTGATCCGATCGATGTGAAGCCTGGTGAAAAGAGAACGATCACATTGCCGCCGGTTAATCAAGCTGAGGCGGACAACGGCATCGTGAAAATGGAAGTCCCGGGTTCAAACGGAACAGAGTACTTCCTGTTTGAGAATCTTCAGCAAGTCGGCATCAATAAAGGTCTCGGCGAAATGGGCGAAGATGCCCACGGCCTTGTCGCATGGCATGTGGATGAAAATATCATCAGCCTGTACCAGACTGCCGGCCAGCGTGTAAACAATGTTGAAAACTGGATGAACAAGCGCTTCCAGGCAAACCAAACGAAAACGGTCGCGGATGCCGACGGAAATCCGTTTGACATCACACATTACGGTTTGTCCGTACTGCAGGCTGACGGCAAATACGATCTTGAGAAGTACAATAACCGGGGCGATGCCGGCGACTTCTTCCAGACAGGCGATAAGCTGACGCCGAATACGGATAAAGTCCATACTGGCTCTTACTACTTCTGGAAGGGCAACAGCGCAACACCGGCTGATTCCAGCATCCATGTGACAGACATAAAGGAAAACGAAGATGGAAGCCTGACAGCTACGTTCTATTACAGCCACGACAGTTCTAAAAAGTAATGAAATTGCCCCGGCAGCGACAATAGCTGCCGGGGTTTTCCATGAAGAAATAAGTATTCTTTTACCTTAACCAATGTAACTGAACGGAAAATGTTTTAAAATGGTACTAAACGCCGAAAAAGGAGGCACTTAAATGGGAAAATGCAATATCGACCATTCAAAAGAGGACGTTGTGCAAAAGTATCAATCACAGGAGGAATTCCTGCCGGAAGATATGAAGCCGCTGTTCCAGTCATATTTTGAAAAGAATCAATCACAGGAAAGCTTGAATGAGGTTTTTCATTTATTGAAGAAATATGACCTTGCGGATGAGCAGGAAAAAGCGGATCGGAATGAGTCGTTATATTCTTATTTAAAACAAAGCTGATAGAGAAGTGCGCCCTGAAGAGCCGGGGCGCACTTTGCTTTTTATCCAGCAGTTGAAAGGGTATGGATGATAGAGAGCGTATCATTTTGCCCGGGAGCTGGTTACATGCAGAAACTGATTAAAAAATCGATGATATATGAATTGTTTATGCTATTTCTTGCCTTCATTTCGATTTCAATGATCTGGGTGGAGTCGAAAGCTGGTTTCTATATCGATTTAGTTGTATGGTTCATTTTCCTTGTTGATGTCATTTTACGGGTGATGGGAGCCAAAAATAAATGGGCGTACATCAAATCTAATCCGTTTGATATTATTGCGCTGCTTCCGTTTGATTCCATTTTCCGCCTGGCCAGATTTGCGAGGTTCTTCAGAATTGTCCGCATCCTGTCCATGTCTTCTTATTTACTGAGGCCGATTTCCGGCATTTTAAATACAAACGGTTTGCGGCGCGTTATTGTGGTTACGATGGTGACGGTCTTTTTTTCATCCATTCCGTTCCGCTTCATCGAGCCGAAAATCGACAGTTTCGAAGAATCGTTATGGTTCTCCACTAAAGTGACATTGAAAGGAATCGGGGAATCGGGTACGCCTGAAACGCTTGTCGGCAGGCTGCTGGCATTAATGTTGATGTTTTTCGGGCTGGGCTTGACGGCCATGATCACCGGTTCCATCGCCACTTACTTCATTACGAGAAAAAAAGAGAAGAACCCTACGGTGGAATTCATCCAGAATCAATTGGACCGCTATAAAGATCTGGATGATGCCGAGCTTGATTCGCTCGCCCTTTTGATACGGGAATTGAAACAAACAAATCACGATGAAGGGAAAGACAGCTCATCTGCTACGTGAAGAGGGATTGCCTGGCAATTGCCAGGCAATCCCTATGAAGCCCTTTTGTGAAGGGTTTTAATTTCTTGTTTTATAATTGTCCCGGTTTCTTCAAATTTAATTAACATTGGCGTGGTACACTGAATGTGCTGATCGATGATGAAGAGGTGAAGAGGCAGTGCAGCAGGTACTTGAAAAAACATTCAATGAATGGAAGAACTTTTTGATTATTTATAAATTTGCGCTGGATGAGATTAATACAAGATTGAAAATCTTGAATGAAGAGTTTCAGTTTGTCCAGAAGCATAATCCGATTGAATATATCAAGTCACGGATTAAAACACCGGAAAGCATTGAGCAAAAGCTTATACGGAAAGGTCTCGCCATCACAAAAGGAAACGCGCGTGAACATATCCATGACATCGCCGGTGTCAGGGTAATCTGTTCTTTCGCATCTGATATTTACAAAATATATCATGTAATCGGAAGCCAGGATGACCTTCATATTCTAGAGGTAAAGGATTATATCAAACACCCGAAGCCGAATGGCTATGAAAGCTTGCACTTGATTGTTGAAGTGCCTGTTTTTCTATCTGACCGGACTGAAAAAGTGAAAGTTGAAATCCAGATCCGCACAATCGCGATGGATTTCTGGGCAAGTCTCGAGCATAAAATCTATTATAAATTTGATCAGGCTGTCCCGCATCATCTGACTGATGAACTGAAAGAGGCTGCGGAAATGGTTCATTACCTTGATCAAAAAATGAAACGGATCAAGGATGAAATGGATGAATTTAAAAAGTGGGAAAGGTTCCAGCATGAAAACGATCAGTGACAAAAATCCCTGTCGGCTTTTGGGCCGGCAGGGACTTTTTTGTCTGTTAAGGAAATTATAAATTTTTTGCGTTGTGGATAAAAAGCGAGAAGGGCGTCATCCAGCTCCAGGCGCCAGCGGCTATCTGCATAAGCGGGGATCCCCTTCGGAAGGAAAGGTCACCTCCCTTTGGGAACCCCCGCTTATGCATACGCCGCTAAGCGGGCGCCTTGCGCATTTGTTAATGTTCCGATTAAGGCTGCAAAATCAAAGCTTCAACACCGGGACTTCCGCCTGCGAAGCCGACTGCGGCGGCTGTATAAGCTTCATCTTTGCGCAGAGTGACATCAGGGATGGTTTTGACAACATTTTTTGTGCCGGCAATCCGGACTTCCAGATCTGCGGTTGTCGGCGGCAGTTCCAGATAGTCTGATGTCTTGCCGAATGAAATGTTTCTGAACAGGACGTCGCCGCCTTTTACAGCTATATCGACAGCAGGTGCGTCCGGTGATAAGTGCCAGAACCTGACTTTGGTCATTCCTTCCTCGATGCGCTGGTTGTCGACAGCCGGAATCAGCCTGAGGTTAGACGCATCACCCGCCGCAGCAACGGTATACAGGGTGGCCGGCTGAAGTGTCACGTTTTGGGACAGGATCGGGCGGACTGTCTGGCCGGAACGGAAGATGTCGATGCGATAACGGCCAGGTGAAACGGTCATGTAGTCACTAAAATCTTTGTAAGAGACGTTTTGAAGAATGCGGTTTCCGTTCGCATAAACATCGACAGCAGGCGCGTTAGGCGATGCGTGCAGCACACGAAACATAGCTGGTTCCTGCTGCCTTTGTCCGTGCATTCCGCCCATCAGCTGCTGTACGCATCTGAAATGCTTCTGGTAATAATGGATGTGCCTCGCAGGGTCAATGTATTTGTAATAGTCCGCCATCATGTGATATTTAAGGCATTTCAGGACCATTTTGTCTTGCGGATTATTCGGATACATAGTTTCACTCCTTAATATAAATGTCCGCTTTAGCCTATGCGGAAAATGCGGAAGTGGAAACTTGTCCTGCGTTGAAGAGCGAGGCAGGAGGAAAACGGAATGCCATTCTAGAAATGGAAGTAAACGGAGAAGCGGGGGGATGGCATTAAATGGGGGATTCATCGTATTACCTGAAAAATGACGCTCTGGGATTGGCCCATTTGCTGAAGACGAAACAGGTTAAAAGAGAAGAAGTGACCGAAGAGGCGATCAAAAGGATAGAAGCACTCAATCCCGAGTTAAATGCAGTTATACGGACAAGGTACGATGAAGTGAAGACTGCGGCCGAATCACCGGAAAATGAAGGGATGTTTGCCGGAGTCCCGATGCTGCTGAAGGATATCGCCCAGGAGCTCGAAGGCGAGCCGGCGACATCAGGTTCGAAATCACTGCAGCAATACCGGGCCGGACAGGATTCCGCTTTTGTAAGCAAGCTTAAAAAAGCGGGCGTCACTTTTCTCGGACAGACAAACGTTCCTGAGTTTGCCCTGATGGGAATAACGGAGCCGAAGCAATACGGGCCCACAAGAAACCCCTGGAACACCGGGCATACCCCGGGCGGGTCAAGCGGCGGTTCAGCTGCAGCGGTGGCATCCGGGATGGTGCCGATTGCGGGGGCGAATGACGGCGGCGGTTCCATTCGCATACCAGCTGCATACACCGGGCTCTTCGGGCTGAAACCCACGCGGGGAAGGACGCCGGCAGGCCCGCGCTTCGGCAGGCACTGGCAGGGGGCTTCGGTAGACCACGTCCTCACCAGGACTGTGAGAGACAGTGCGGCCATGCTTGATGCCGTTAAAGGCGCTGCCAAAACCGATGCGTATCATGCTCTGCCCTTTGATGAATCTTATTTGCAATGTGCCCTGACCCCTCTTGATAAAAAGCTGAAAATCGCATTTTCCGTCGATTCACCGCTGGGTGCGGATGTCCACCCGGAGTGTAAACAGGCTGTGTTCAGAACTGCCGAATTGCTTGAAGAAATGGGCCATAATGTCGTTGAAAAGAAAGCGCCCGCGAACGGAAAAAAGATTGCCGCGAGTTATTTGACGATGTACTTTGGGGAAGTGGCAGCGTTGCTCCGATCCCTTGAAGCAGACCTTGGACGCAAGCCTTCCCGCACGGATGTCGAACCGGTGACATGGCTGCTGGGCTTAATCGGAAAGGCGACAAGTGCTGAAGAATTTGTGCTGAGCATGAGAGAGTGGGATATTGCCGCTTTCCAAATGGAAACGTTCCATGAAACGTACGACCTGTATATGACCCCTGCAACTGCTTATCCACCAGCGCGGATTGGCGAACTGGAGCCATCTTCGGTTGAAATGGCACTGGTGAGAGCTGCCGGAATGCTCAACGCAGGAAAACTGTTGAAAAAGACGGGTGTTGTCGAAGATATTGCCGAAAAGAATTTAATGAGAACCCCGTTCACCCAGCTTGCAAACCTGACCGGCCAGCCGGCAATGTCAGTGCCGCTCCATTTGACGGAAGCCGGGCTGCCGTCCGGTGTCCAGTTCATGGCAGCGAGGGGACGTGAGGATTTGCTCTTTCAGCTTGCAGGTGAGTTGGAAAAGACCTCGAACTGGGTAAGTGTCACGGAGGAACTTATTTTAAAAGCGGATGCAAAGCAGCACAGTTTGGCCCACATGTAAAAAAGAAAATGGAATAAACAGTCATATCGGTATGAACGCTCAAGGGTCAGAATCTTTTGGGCGTTTTATTGGTTAATGGGCATTTATGTATGGAGGAATGCGGTATAGACCGTATGGTGAATAGGCATGATAAAAAGGATGAAAATGATACCTATTATCAATTGGTGTATAATTTTATCAATTAGTTTGATGAATTTTAACTATATGTTATAATTAATTATAATTATTATAAAAAAGAGGGGTTAGCATGGGCGATTATGATTTCCATCATTTGAATCACGTGAAAATCCAGCACAAATCGAAGAAAGCACTATGGATCACATTGCTATTGACGCTATTTTTTACGATTGTTGAAGTGATCGGCGGCTTGCTGGCGAACTCACTGGCTCTTTTGTCTGATTCTGCTCATATGGCTTCAGATGTCGCTGCTCTCGGATTGAGTATGACTGCCATCTATCTGGCAACGAAGAAGCCCAATAAGAAATTCACATTCGGCTATCTCCGCTTTGAAATTTTAGCTTCCTTTCTTAACGGGCTTGCTCTTGCCGTAATCGCATTTTTCATATTCATCGAAGCTGTCAAGCGGATGATCACACCGCAGGAAATTGAACTGGGGCTCATGCTGACGATCGCTGTTATCGGGTTGATTGTGAATATTGTTCTTACAATTGTGCTGTCGCGCAGTACGAAAGAGGAAGAGAATTTGAATATCAAAAGCGCACTCTGGCACTTTATCGGAGACTTGCTTAACTCTGTCGGCGTCATCATATCGGCGGTCTTGATTTTTTTCACAGGCTTCACCATCTTCGACCCAATCATCAGTATGGTAATCGGAACTGTCATCCTGATTGGCGGTCTCAGAATTTTACGGGAGTCCTATTATATTTTGATGGAAGCGGTACCCGAAAAGTTCGATCTTGATGCGATCCGCGCGGACATTATGGAAGTGGAAGGGGTCCGGGATGTCCATGAAATGCATCTCTGGACCGTCACATCCGATCACTACTCGTTCACAGCCCATGTCTTTTTGCGCGAGGAAATCGAGCCGTTGACGGCGGTTTCGTCAATAAATAAGCTGTTAAAAGAAAAGTACAATCTTCACCATCCGACCATTCAAGTTGAGCATCCTGAAGTGAATGATCATGGAAGTTATGGAGAAGGGTTTCAGTTTTAGTCCTTAGATGACCATGGACAGTTTCGAAATTATCGATTTGTCCTCTTTGCCACTCGGATACGGTGAAAAAGAACCATGCTTTAGAAGCATGGTTCTCAGGCTGTCGAGAAAGTCTCGGCAGCTTTTATTTATTTTTCAATCTTTAATAAATCACCGCGTTAATTTA